>CAZMLC010000050.1:13274-21846 GCA_964567125.1 uncultured Akkermansia sp. | reverse complement strand
AAAAGCCATAGAGGTTTTGTAGGCGGAGTGAGAACCGTTTTGTGTGCTCTGTGTTCTTTGTGGCAAAGAATAGCTGTGCGCTGGATCGTGTTTTTAGCCACAGAGAACACAAAGGTTTTGTAAGTGGTGTGTGAAATTGTTATGTGTGTTCGTTGTGGCAAAATACGGAGACGAATCCAGTCTCGCGAATTCTGGTTCACGCGTTAAACAGCCCTGTTGTCCGTTCGGTTTGGCGATGTGCCGCGGCGTTAAAGCTGGTCTGCGTACACCAGAGGTGGAGTGCGCCGCAGGTGTTGCGGATGGCGGTGCGGGTAATGCCGGTGTAGAGCAGTTCACGCGTCAGCAGCGGCGAATGACCGTCCGCCGGTAAGATCATGGCGATCACGGGAAACTCTGAACCTTGCGCCTTGTGGATGGTCATGGCAAAGGCTGTCTCAAAGGGCGGCAGCAGATTGACGGGCACGCTGTGGACGGTTTCGGATCCTTTAAACCAGGCCTGTAAGGCGTTGCTGTCAGGCGCGCGCAAGACCACGCCGATATCGCCGTTGGTCAGATTGAGCGACGGCGTGTTGGCGGTAATCAGAATCAGCTGGTGATCGTAGAAGCGTCCTTGCGGTGCAAAGCCGTGATGTCCGGTCAGCAGCGTCTCGATGCGCGCATTGACTTGCTCGATGCCGAAGGGCCCCTTGCGCAGCGCGCAGAGTACGCGGAAGGTTTCAGAAGCCTGCAAAGCCGTGGCGGGATCGTTCGTCTGTAGGAAAACATTAAAGGCGTCGCGCACGAGGCGCGGGAACGCGTCGTCGTCAAAGTGCGCAGCATCGTGCACATGCAGATGTTCTCCCTGCACGGTTTGCAGCATGTTCCATGCTTTCTCCGGGGTCGAGCGGAGCGCAGTGCTGAGCTTCCCGATGGCGGAGTCTGGCGGGAAGCGCCGGCTCTCGGTGAGTTGCGTCAGCGTGCCGGCGAGCGGACCTCCCGGGGTCGCTGCGGCGCAAAGGTCGCCATAGATGCGGCCAGGTGCGACGGAAGCGAGCTGTTCACTATCGCCCACAAGCAGCAGACGGCATGTCGGCGGCAGGGCCTCCAGGAGCTTGGCCATGAGCGGCAGATCCACCATGCTGGTTTCATCGATGACCACCAGATCCGCCGCGAGCGGGTTCTCCGCGGTATGTTTGAAATAAGCGGAGTGATGCTGCGCTCCCAGCAGGCGCTGGATCGTGGTGGCGGTTTCAGGAATCGCCTGCAAGATCGTTTCGCTCACGCCCTCGTCGCGCAGTTCGTGTTTCGCCTTCTGGATGCTTTCGATTGCGCGTGAAGCCGCTTTCCCTGTAGGTGTGGCGATCGCCACGTTGAACCCGCCTTTGCAGCTTTCGGCGAGCATGGCCACAATGCGGGCTAGCGTATACGTCTTCCCCGTCCCCGGGCCGCCGCTCAGGATGGTCAGTTGCCGCGTGGCAGCCGCGCGGGCTGCCTCACGTTGCAGAGCACTTGCGTTTTTGAAATAGCGGTCGAGCAGCGGTTCGAGCGGGGCCTCAATCGCGAGCGGCCGATGAAGGCGCAGCAGCGCAGCTTCCACGCTGCGTTCATAGGTCCAGTAGCGGCGCAGATAGAGTTTTGCATTATGAAAAACAAAAAGCGTCGAGGAATTGGCAACATCGCCGATGACGATGCGTGCGTGCGGCGTGGTGAGTGCCGCACACCAGACATCCAGCGCCGGTGTCGGCGGCAGAGATGCGCAGGCAGCGCGCAAGGCGGCATCGCCGCGATCCAGCAGCGTCTGCCAGGATTGTCCGGAGAGGGCGTGCAAGTCCGCGCAGACATTGCCCTGGTCAAGCGCCTGTGAGGCAAAGGCAACGGCGAGCTGCAACGGGAAATCCGTGCACGTGGTCATGCGTTCCACCAGTTCGACCATCTGCAGATCGAGGTCGGAGAAAAGCTGCGTGGTGTCCTGAATATGTCGAAGGTGCGCGTTCATGCAAAGGCTCCGAGAAGGGGTGACAGCGCTTCGATCAGTGCTTTGGGCGGACGGTCTGAGAAGAGGCCGTGCGTCGCATGGTCAAACCCGCGCAAAAAGAGATAGTGCACGCCGCCGAAATGGGTATCGTAGTCATATTCCGGCACACGCAAACGGAGGTAGTGATGCACTGCGACGGTGTAGATCAGATACTGTAGCCAGTAGCCATGCAGCGTCATCTCTTCGCGGAGACCTTCGTGTGAAAAACGTTCCAGCGAGCCCTTGAGCCAGTTCGACTTCCAATCGATGATATAGTAACGCCCTTTGTGGCGATAGAGCAGATCGATAAAGCCGGTCAGATAGCCGCCCGGGAGCGGAAGGTTCCACGCATCGAGTGCGTCTACAAAGGGACGGTATGCCGGCTCGTTGAGCAGGAGCGCGCGAATCGCCTGCGTGGTGCGCTGCGTATGCGGCGCTGAAAAATTAAACTCCCACTCGACGAGTTTGTCGCAGGCCGGAATTTCAGTTAAGCAGTGCGTTTCCGTTCCTACAAAATTAGCCAGCGGCGTGGCGAGCACGCGCTGCACCATGCGCTGCGTTACAGCCAGGCGTGCATCGCGCTCTGCGGGGTTGGTCAGAAACCCGAAGGCGTCAAGGTGCTGTTCGACATGTTTGCGCAGGGCCTCCGGCGACGCGGCGAAATCCAGCGTTTCGAAAATCGCGTGCCAGCATGTTCCAGTGGATGCACCGGCCGGAAAGGCGAAGATCGAATCGGGTTCAAAGAGTGGCGGAACGTTCTGCGCGTGCGCACCTTCATCGTGATCGACGCTGCTGCTTTCGCCCACGGTCTCACCCTGTTTGGGTGACAGCGCGGAGAAACTGCTGTGGCCCTGCGAGCGATCGATGATCGGCACGCGCGGCGGAGGCTGGAGCTGCGGTGCGGATACAGGCGTATACGGCAGGGGCTCGGGGAGTTCGGGAAAAGCAGTGACCGCAAGCGCGGGATCTGCGCCGAAGCGTTCGGCAAACGCGTCAGGGTCGGCGAGGTTGCCGAGCAGTTCTCCGAGCGGATTGAGCGGCTCCTTGCCGGTCCGCAGTTCAAGTGCGAAGAGCACGGTGCGGTGGACCGCGCGCGTCAGAGCCACGTAGATCTTGCGCAACGCTTCCTGATTCACCTCCAGCGTTTCAGCCTGCTTATCCTTGGCGTCGGTCGAGAGCATGAGCTGATCGTCGGCGTGGTACTCGAAGTAGACGCGGTTCTGAGAAGCTGCGGCCATGCGTAGCAACGTGGGTGCGAAAACAATCGGGAATTCGAGCCCCTTGCTGGTGTAGACCGTCATGACTTTGACGGCATCGTCGTCCGAATCCTGTCGCAGTTTAGCATCGTCGCTGCTCGCCGGATTATTGATCTGTTCCTTGACCCATTGAAGCGCAACTTCCGGCGCGCGGCTTTCCGCAAGGATCGCCTGATGGAGCAATTCGCCGCACTGCGTGAGATTGGTATGGCTACGCAGACCGTCCACCGTCGCGGCAAAGCGCGCGGGCAGTGAAAAAGCGTGCAGCAGACTTTGAAAGAGCGCAGGGAAGCCATGTGTGCGCCACAGCGTCAGCTGCTCTTCAAAAAAGACAACCCAGTCCTGCAGCGCCCAGACGCGCGGAATCCCGCCCAGCTCAACGGTGCAGCGCTGCCCGCTATTCAGCGCATCGATATGCGCCTCTGTCAATCCGATCCACGGTGCGAGCAAAGCACGGCGCACGGTCGAGAGCGCCTGCGGATTCAGAATGGCTTCAAGGAACAGGGCCAGCTGCTGCGCTTCAGGTGTTGACCAGACATTGCCGGTTCCCTGTTGAACAACAGGAATGCGCAACGCTTTCAACTGCGCCGCAATGGCATTGGCTTCATCGTGGGTCATGACGAGCACAGCGATATCGCCGGGGCGCACACAAGCACCGGCGATGGTGATGGTGGGATCGGTCAGCAGGTTGGCAATGCCGCGCGCGCAGAGGGCATAGGCGAACTGCATGGTCTCCGACTCTGCTCCCGGCAGGCGCCACTGCGTACCGCGATGGGGAATGGTCCAGATCTTAAAGGGACGATGATCGATCTCATTGTTGACGAGCAGCGCTTTTTCGCGCGGTTTCCCCGCAGCCTCCAGCGGGGTGTCGTAGGTGATGCGTTCATGCTGGAACGTTGCGGCCTGACGATCGATAAAGAGCTGGTTCACGGCATCGATGATGCGGCTCTCGGAACGGTAGTTGCGCAGCAACGCATAGGTGGCGGTGATTTTCTGGGTGGCGGCCAGATAGGTTTGGATGTCGCCATTGCGGAAACGGTAGATCGCCTGCTTGGGGTCGCCGACGAGGAAGCAGGGGATCGTCTGATCCGCAAAGAGCGTCTCGAAAATACCCCACTGAATCGGATCGGTATCCTGGAATTCATCGATCATGGCGGCGCGGAATTCGCGGCGCAGCGTCGCGCAGAGTTGCGGTCCGCGCTCTTCATTGCGCAACGCGTCGCGCAGATTGAGCAGGAAATCATCGAAGGAGCTGGTCAGTCCGTGAGGCCGTTGCTGCCGATAGGTGTCCGCAATTTCCTCGGCCATGCCGTTGACGATCTGCAACGCATAGCTCGGATCGGTCAGATCTGCGCTCCAGTCGATGTCGCCAAAGCGGATCGGGGTGGGCACCCAGCGGGCATCGCTCTTCTGAATGCGCTTGGTCGTCAAATCAATCAGCGTATCCAGCGTGACGCTGGGCGCGAACAGCATCTTTTCCGCGCGAGTAGCGTCAAGCGGATAGATGTTCTTGCGCCACCAATCGTGACAGGCGCGCTGAATTTCCACGCGCGCATCCTCCGTGGTTTCCGCATTGAAATACTGTCCAGTCTCAAAGGCGAAACGCGCGAGCATGCGCTGACAGAAGCCGTGAATCGTGAAGATCGCGGCCAGATCAAAATCAAGCAAGGCCTGCTGGATGATGCTGCGCGCCTGTTCGCGGTCTTCGACCAGCGCGAGTAGCGTGACGATCCGCTCTTCCGGTGCAGTCAATTTGCCATCCAGGGCATCCAGCGTTGCGCGCAAGATATGCTGGAGCCGTTCGCGCAGTTCCTTAGTCGCCGCTTTGGTGAAGGTCACCACGAGGATTTGCCGTACGCTTAATTTTTCGAGCAGCACCAGGCGCAGATAAAGCGTCTGGATACTGAAAGTTTTGCCGGTCCCTGCGCTGGCTGCAACGAGATTCATGCCGTGCATGTTAAAATCGTTTGTCAGGAGATGCTCCGCAAGATTCTTGATCAAACGAGGACTCATTTTTTGGCCCTCGCTTTCTTCGGCGCGACGTTGGGACGTAGCGCGCGGTAATGGATCAAGAGCGCGCTGACGCAGTCACAGAAGCGCGGGTCATCGGTCGGTGAGGCATCTTGCCAGGCCAGCTGATAGTAGGGGTCTGTGTGCTCATAGCCTGCGGTAAAGGCGCGGGCTGCCACCGTGCGCGCCTCCTCGGGTGTGATTGCCGCTGCGCTGTTCATTTTCTCGATGAAGGCGATCGCGGTATCCGGCGTGAAGGGCGGACGTTGTGTGCGTCCCTGCTTGAAGCGATCAACGATCTGTTCGAGGGCCTGTTGCGCGCAGCTACGTTCGAGCGGAGCAAAGGATATTTCATCCTCCGCTTTTTTGGAGAGGATAAGCGTCTGGAATGACAGCCCTGCGGCATGCCCCGCAACGTGTGTCAGCCAAGCTCCGAGGCTGTGCTTCGCGGTGAGCGATCCGAGGGTCCAGGTTACGTGGACGTTTTGTCCGTCGCGCACGTGCAGCGGCACCACACCGCGCACAGCGCAGGGTCCGCACGCAGCGGTAATCTGTTGCGGCGTGGCCTCCTGCTGTGCACACAGCAATTCGCGATACGTCGCGTTCAGCGTGGTACAGCGCGTTGCGAGAAAGTCGGCCGCCTCAGTTTTCTGTTGCTGCGCGGCAGCGAGTCCGTAACTGCCGAGCGGCAGCTCACCCTTTTCCTGATAGGCGCGATAAAACGCGGGTTCAGGTTCCGCGCTCTGATCGGCGAGCAGCACCTCGACGAGGTCGCGTTTCAACGCGTAACGGCCGAGACCATCCAAGGCAAAACACTCTTCATCGTCGAATGTCTCCTCTGTGCGCAGAAAGAGTTCCAGCCCTTGAGTGTAGTAGTATTTTGCGGGATGTTGGCAAAAGAGCTGAAGCTCCGCGAGTGCAACCACGGCGTCTGCTTCCGCGATCTGCGGTGCGGGAGGCGCGTCGCGTACGAGCGCAGGTACTGCGGGCGCTGGGTTCTGCGTGGCACGCGCGAGGGCTGCCACATAATGATCGTGGGAATAGGAGAAGAGCGGACGCTTGCCCGTAAAATAGGCGGGATTGAAACCTTGCAGCCGCTGTTCAATGGGCGTCACGCTGCCATCCAGATACTGCAGGAGCTCCGTGACCACAGGCGAAGGCGGGATGGGCTGATTATCGCTGGTGGAACGGCCTTGATAGGTGATGATCAGCTGTTCGCGCGCGCTGAGCAGGGCTTCCAGGAAGGCGAGGCGATCTTCATGGCGGAGCGAGCGGTCGCCAAAATGCGGTTGGACGCCAAGCAGGTCGAATGCGACGCGCTGATCGGTGCGCGGAAAGGTTCCTTCATTGAGACCGAGCAGCAGAATCAGTTTGCGCGGCGTGACCTGCATGGATTGCAGCGGCGTGAAGAGCACAGTGTTCGCGACGCAGTTGCCGGCAGGAGAGAGCGTCGCGAGCGACGACTCCAGAAACAGCGCGATGATGGAGCCAGAGAGAATCGGATCCTTTGCGAGGGGCGCGATTTCCGCAAGGCTGCGGAGCGTGCGGCGCAGGCCGTTCAACTCGGCGACAGAGGCTTCGGTATCGACAAAGAAGCGCGCCAGAAGGTCGTGCAAAAAGCGATGCCAGGCGGAGAGTGTCCGGGTTTCGTTGAGTGCCTCTGCGAGCGCATCGAGGTCAGCGAAAAACCGCGCGAGCGTACCGACCTGTTTCGCCGCTTCGCCTTCGACATCCGTGTAAGGCAGTACCGTTCCGAGCGCACCGGCGGAGATAAAATCGCGCGGCGTACCGCTGGCGGTTTCCGGCCCGAGTGCAAGCCCCACGAGGAGGCGGTCGAGGCCATGTCGCCACGTGGCCGTATCGGGAATGGGTGCACCGATCACGCGGTGCAGATGGTCTGCGTCGCGGCCCCAGCGGATGCCGGCCGCGCTGACGCGGTTGCGCAGCGCAGCAATGTCTTCGGGGGTCAAGCCATACGCTTCGCGGATGGGATCCACGCTGAGCAGATCCATGCATTCGCCGGCGGTCATGCGCGCGTCATTGATCTTCAGCAGTTTGATAAAGGCATTGCCGATGGTGCCTGCGCTGGCGGCTGGACGCTTGCTCAGCGTGCAGGGAATAGCCGCGGTGGAATCATTTGGCTTGAAGGTGGCATCGATAAAGGGCGCATAGGTGGCGAGGTCCGTGACGAGGATCTGGACATCGCGCGGCTGGGAGTCGGGATACGTTTCAAACCAGCGCAGAATCAGATCGTGGGCCACCTCCACTTCGCGTGCGGGACTGTGGCAGATGTGGATCTGGAGCGAACCGTCATCGTGTTGTGGGCGTTGACCGGATTGCGGGGCGCGCATGCGGATTTCGGTTTGCAGGGTCTGCAGCAACGTATCCGTCCGATTCGGACCGAAAGCCGCTTCGGGTTCATCGCAGCGATCGAGCAACGTGGACAGATAGGCTTGGGTGCCGCGGGCGAGTCCGCTCAGCAGCGGATGGGGCGGATCGTAGAAGCGCGCTTCGATCTCACCGAAGCACATCTGCTTCAGATGCTGTTTCTGCGTGGGGTCATCCAGCCAGAATTCCTGCGAAGGGTTGAAGACATAGAGCGTGACATCGATGTGGCGCGCGAGCAGTTCAAAGAACGTGATATAGGCCGGAGGCAGGGTTGAGAGGTGGAAGACCGCGAGCCGGTCATAGATTTGCCGGATCTCCGTATTCGTGGTCAATTCGCGTTGGATGCACTGGTTGAGGCGCAGATAGGAATGAGGATTCTCCGCGATCAGCGCGCGCCAGAGGATGGGCTGCCAGGCGAACTGCGGTTCTGTCGCTGCGGTGTTGCGGCCTTGCTCCCAGTCGAGCAAGAGACGCGGACGGAAATTTTGGTAGTCATCGAAGAGCTGGGCGATCTTTTCGGCGAGACCGAGCCGCTTGCGGTCTGCGGAGCGCGGATCTTTCCCGATGTAGGCGAGCAGACTCGCATAGCCTGGATTGTCCGTGCAGGACAGCTGATTCCAGATGCGCCAAACCAGAACCTCTTTCGCATAGGGATGCTGTGCGGGATTGCGCTGACCGAGTGGAATGTGATCCACGATTCTGGCCATCCAGTCATTCACGAAGGGATGCATATTTGGAAAATCCCAGTTGGCCAGGACGTGCTGTTTTTTTTGCGCTGCGGGGAGAGTATAGAGATAATACTGTTTCAGCCAGCTCGCCATCAGCGGCGTGCCGACAATCGTGCAGGTGCGTTGAAACGGATCATGCGGGAGCGGCGTCTCGCGGAAGAGGTGCTCCGCGAGACGTTCCAGCTGATCGCTCCAAA
>CAZMLC010000050.1:9569-13174 GCA_964567125.1 uncultured Akkermansia sp. | reverse complement strand
AGCGGCGTCTCGCGGAAGAGGTGCTCCGCGAGACGTTCCAGCTGATCGCTCCAAAGAATGTTCAACGCCATAAGAAACTCTCAGCATTAACGCAGGATGATGATTGTGGTGCCGCAGTAACGGATGGTGGCATAGATCACATTGTTTTCCGTCGAGAAGCTGGCGATCTTGTTGGCCCCCGCATTCTTGCTTTTCCAGAGGTTCACATTGGGGACTGTGGAACTGTCATAGGCGGCGATGGCGAGTTTAGTCTGATCCGCGATGGGGTCGCTCGCTTCGCGATCGAAGTCCACCGTCATGGCTTGCACCGTGACATTCGCCAAGGTCAGATAGTCCACGGCATTCGTTCCTTGCACCGAGCAGCGATAGGTGGCGGAGAGCGTGCCGTTCGAGATTGTGCCCTGGCCGGAAAGCGTGCCGAGCTGAACCGTACCGGCGCTGAGGTTGAGCGCGGCGGCATTGCTGATGGCGACGGCTGCCGAGGTGAGCAGCGTGGCATTGCTGATGCTCAGCACGCCTTGGCGGATTTCGGTGAGACCCGTATAGCCGCCGACCACAAACGAGGTGTTGATGTTCGTCTGCGTGGTACTGACCAATTCGCGGCCGACATCGAAGACCACTTCGCCCTCGCCGGTTTTGATGAATCCGCCCGTGCCCGTCAGCGGGCAAGCGAAGGTATGGCGCACACCGCTCTTGGCATTGACGGTGAGACCGCCTGCCGCCAGCTGCAGCTGTTGGGAGAGCGGTCGCATGACGAGCGACATGTAAGCGCCGAAGGGTTCAAACGTCGCGTTATCAAAGACGATATTAAAGGGGTTGCTTCCATCATTGTAACTGTTTTGGAAGCGGATGTGCGAAGCGCTCAGTTTAGCACCATTCATCCAGCACAGCGTGCCTCTGCCATAGAAGTCAATGCGCAGCGGGTTGGCGGCACTGGTGATCGAGACCTCGCTGTTGTTGATCGTCATGTCGAGTCCGGAGCGAACATCAAAATTGGTGGTCTTTAGCGTGGAGTTCGTAATGCCGGCAATGACCTTGTTGTTGCTCGATGAAGTATCCGGGATGATGAGCGCATAGGTGGCCTCGAGACGCGAATCGTTCAGGGTCAGGTAGCTGGTGAGCGGCTTGCTGGTGGTGTTTTGGCAGAATTTCAGCGTATCGACCAGCAGGTAGGCGCCGTTGATGATGCGGATCGCGGGTTGGAGCGTTACGCTGGCCGAATTCATCTTTGCGCCGACTTGCAGGTGAAGGGCGCCGGCCTTCTGATTGACAAAGCAGCCGTCGATCTCAAATTCCGGATTGACCGTGCACTGCGCACCGATGGTTTCAGCGCCAACCGAGAAGACATTCTGCACCATCACGGTCGTGTTGGTGTTAGGACCCTTCAGGCGCAGGAGGCCTTCCGCGATGGTGAAGCCGCTGTAACCATTGGTCGGTGCAGTACCATCGCTGGCAAAGTCGAGGCGGCCGGTGGGCGCGCTGTTAGGTCCTGCTTGACCATTATCGCGCGACAGGATGGTGGAGGAACCGGCGGCCAGATTCAACGTCAGGCTGCCTGCACCGCGTTTAATGACGCTGCCGGATGCGGTGGTATACGTTCCTTGAAGCGTAAGATCGTTCTGGATATCCATGACTGCGGCCTTGCCTGTGCCCGGTGCCACGGTCAATCCGCTGGCGAGCGTCGTGGCAGCTCCGGTGTAACGGAAGGTGTCGGACAGCAGGATGAGGTTGTCCGCCGTTGCGGAGGGCGTTCCGAAGGAGGCGGGCGACGCGATGGACAGGATACCGCCGCCTGCGGTCATGCCGCTGGGGTAGGTGTTGTTCCCCGAGAGGACGAGCTGGCCTTTGCCTGTCTTCAAAATCGTGCCGGAGGTGATGGGGCCTTCGATTTGCACGGTGGCGTTCGTGTTGATGAACAGCGCGGTATAGCCCATCAGTGCGAGCGGATTGACAATGCGCGTGAGGGCCGCAGCTTCAGCGGAGAGGCGCAGATCGACAAAGAGGGTGCCGAGTCCCGAGAAGGTGTAGGCCGAATCGGAGGTCAAGCGCAACGCACCGACGGCGCTGTTGGTTGCGAGTTCAACCGTCTTGAGCGTCGCGCGATTGGAGAAGAGCGCCGTGTGATTGACATTCGGCGTTTCCGCATCCCAGTTGCCGGGCGTTGTCCAGTCCGACGTTGAACCCAGCCACTCCTGTGTGGAGAGTGAGGCCGGTGTGGTGGAGATGGTCAGCGTGAGCGTGGTGGTATCCGTCGCTTCCGCATAGCTGAGCTGCAAACGGTAATACCGCGCGGCATCGCCGCTGGAGAGGCGGATCTGTTTCAAGAGATCATTGCTGAGCTGGCCTTTACATGTCATCAGCGGGAAGATCCCAGGCGTGAGCATGTCAGAGATTTTTAGCGTAAAGGCGCTGCAGGTCAAGCCGTTCGCTTCAGAGATCGTCAGGGTGTCCGTGGGATCCATCGAAAGCACGGCATTATGCAGCGCAAGCTGCTGGACAGTCAACGACGTACAGGGTCCGGTTAGTGCGAGCGTAGCGCCATTGGAAACAATCAGCATCTTGGCCTGTGGGGCGGCAAAGTCCCACGTCCAGCTGCCGCCGTTGATTTCCGTAATGCTGTGGCTGCTGTTGATTTTCGCGGTCAGTTCGCCGGCGCCGGTCTTAACGAGGCGACCTGTTTCGCTGGGAATATCGGTGAAGGATTGCTCAAAGTAGCGGTTCAGACCGCAGGTGTCGATGGTCAGGCCGGCAGCACCGAGTTGCGCCTCGTCGAAATAACGAATGACATCGTTGACACCGCCCGAGACGCCGCTGTTGCTGATATCGCGGCACTCGATGGTGCCGCCGTTGACGATCAAGCCAGCCCAGCCAGCGCCACCTTTCGCCAAAGCCCCTGTCCAGCCGCGGATGGCCTGCGCGCGAATGGTGCCGCCCGTGAAGATGATCTGGCCTTTCGCTGTGCGATCATCGCACACGTTGATGATACCGCTCAGATCCACGATGCCGCCGGCTATGCGTAGCTGGTTCGTATTGGCAATCTGCTGCGGGCCGATGCCGATGCGCAGATAATTGAGCAGCGTAAGCTGTCCGCCATACATCTCGAACTCGCCATAGCCCGGCTGGTC
Source organism: uncultured Akkermansia sp. (assembly GCA_964567125.1). Classification (GTDB taxonomy): domain Bacteria; phylum Verrucomicrobiota; class Kiritimatiellia; order RFP12; family UBA1067; genus CAZMLC01. The sequence goes on along the minus strand of CAZMLC010000050.1, from coordinate 10,049 downwards.
GGTGCCGTTGGCGCTGGCCTCATTGATTTTGCGTTGTGACGTGCCGATGGTCATGCCCGAGGTGTTGCTGCACATGTTGGTGCCGCCGTAGATGCGCATCAGGCTCCGTTCGCTGAGCCCGTACCCGAGCACAATATTTTCGGTGAAGGTGTTGTTGCCGCCCAGAATATCGACAATGCCGTAGCCGCCGACGCCTCCTGTGCCCATTTCGGCGCTGGAGCCAGGACGGATGCCGCCTAAGGTGTTGTTGCCGCGCAGCACGGCGACGTAACCGGTTGCACCCTGCTGGGCTCCGGCCACGATCTCGTTCTTTGAATAGATCGAGGGGCTGTCAAAAATCAACGTGCCGTTTCCACCGGAATAGAAGCCGACGCGGCTGTTGTTATTATTCGTGTAGATGCCGCCGCGGAGGTAGAGCGCGCCCTTGCCTGAGACGCCGACGTGGAGGGAGTTCACGCTCAGCACGCCGTTCGATTGGAT
>CAZMLC010000050.1:7955-9469 GCA_964567125.1 uncultured Akkermansia sp. | reverse complement strand
CTGTAGGCGGTCAAAAGGCCGCTGAACAAATCGACCTGCGCCAGCTTCGCGGCGCCTCCGGTTCCGTCCGAACGCATGGAAAATGCGTCGTGGACCTCCATCTCGCCACCCGCGAGCTGAATGTAACTGGCGGCCGATTTTGCGCGGAATCCGATGCCGTTAAAGATCACCTTGGCCTCCGGTTTCACGATCACATAGTTGGTGCAGAGGCGCGTGTCGTGGCCGATGATCATATTATTTCCGCTGAACTTGCCGCTGGCCGGCTCATAAAAATTGAAATAACCGCGCTCAAAGATGTTCGTCGTTGATGAGGCGCAGGAGAAGGAGCGGAAGAGCGCGTTCGAGAAGAGCATCTGCGGACGATTTAGCACGTTTTTAACACCTTCAATGTTGAAAGTATGGTCGCCACCCATACGGAAGGTCGTATAGGATTCGATCCAGTTGGTCGATTCGCCTTTGCGCCACCACGTGCCCGTGGTGTCGAAATTGACCCAGCCGCCGGTGGCCGTGTTAAAGCTTGGCGGAACGCTGGTGGCGCTAATTTCCTCAAGACCCTCCGGCGGGAAGGTGACGGTGTAGTTGCCGGCGACGGTAAAGGCGCCGAAAGTGCCGTTAGAGGGGACCGCCTCGCCGACCCAGTTGGCTGGATTGTTATAGAGTCCGTTGGTGACGCTGGATTTCCATGCGATATCCGCCTGCACGAGAACGGGTGTTAGAAAAAAGACAGCGCTCCATGCGCCAGCCCACGTGAATCGACTGATCATATTCAAAAACTCCTCTTAACGTTTTATATATTGAAAGATAATCGCCGCGTCTTGTCCAGTAAATAGCGAGAAGAAGACAGAGTCCGTATAAAACACATGCAATCGTTACGGAACTTTGGCAAAAATGAGGTGTTTGCGTCCTCCTTCGATTTGCTGTAGGATGATGCCATAAAGAAGGAGTGTGTTATGCGTAACGTGCGAATCGGGATGTTGATGATGGTCTGTGCGGTGGCACAGGCCGAGACCGTGGCGTATTGGAAATTTCAAGATCGCGCGGTCGGGAATTATGCCGACATGCTGGATAATTACGAATAATCCCGCATTGTGGCTGACCAATCTGACGATCGAATGCTTTGTGAAGATCGATAAAAAGAGCCGGTATTCCTTGGTGGTAGGCATGCAGCGCACGTCGCTTCCTGGCCCGGGGGTGACGTGGGGCATGGACGAAGCGCCCGATGGCGCTGTAAAAGTACGCTACGATATTCAGAAACCTGATTGTACGAACACGGCTGCTTTCACAGGGTGGAATAATGGGCTTCCGGGCAAGTTGGTCGACGATGGCAAGTGGCATCATCTGGCCTTCACCTATTGTTGGACGAACCGGCAGACGAAATACTATGTCGACTATACGCTATGGCAGTCGGGGACTGCGGTTTCTAACCTGCAATACACAACGACAGATCCCTTACTTATGGGTGGCTTCGGCGGCGGGAGTGCGCGTATTTTCAGCGGCTGGATCGATGAGGTGCG
>CAZMLC010000050.1:0-7855 GCA_964567125.1 uncultured Akkermansia sp. | reverse complement strand
TTGATGCCGCTCATCACCAATGCGCCTGTGCCGCTCTTGATCCAGGTTTGCGTACCGGAGAGCGTTCCTGCAAAGGTGGTGTCGCTCTCGTTTTGTACCAGCACAGGACCCGTCGAGACAAGACCGAGATCCTCGTTTGAAAGGCCGTAGATGTGGAAGGTCTGATTGAGCGCTTTGGGGTTGATCCGCACCGAGAGTTCCGTGGACTGCGCGATGTACGCGTAGCGGATCGCGGTGGGATCCATGGCATCGGGATTGAAGATATTGGTCGTGGTCACACCGCCGGCCTGAATGATCAGCGTCTGCGTACGATCGAGGTTGGAACTCTGCCACCGTCTGCTGTAGAAACAGAGTTCATAGGCATGTCCGATTTGCAGGTTGGTCAGCTTGAAGCTGTTGCTGACCATACCGTAATTCATGGCGTAGAGCAGTGTGTAGATGCCCGTGCCGGTGGGGACGTAGGGTGTCGGTAGGCTACCACCCCCGTGTGTGCCGGACGGGAAGTTCTGCCAGCCATATCCATTCGCCCAACTGGTAATCGAGGCGCTCACTTTGGTGAAGGTAACATTGTTGATTTTGGTCGTGGGCGCATAAAGTCCGAAGTCAATCAGATGCGTATAGACCTTGTTGCTGGAGATGCCCGTGGAGGCATCGTTGGTGATGCTGTCAAACCGCATCACATGCAGCAGGTTGGTGCTCACGTTGGTAAAGCGTACGGCACCATTGCCGGTGAGTCCGCCGAGTGTGACAGCACCTGCTGGCAAAAGCAGTTCGCTGCCGTTGGTTACGCAGACCGGTGCTTGCACACGTGCCCCGGGTAAAAGCGAGACGTTGCCTGCTTCAAGGCGCAGACCATCGGAGAGGGTGTTGATCCCGCTGAATTTCTGATGGCCCGTGCCGCGTTTGATGAGGCTGCCTGTTCCGTTTAACGCACCGGCGAAGGTGACTTCCGTGTTTTGCGGAGGTGCTACAACGAGCACAGGCGCACCGTCTTCCGTATCGGGGATCTCTTCATTCGAAAAACCATAGAGATGGCAGGTGTCCGTGCTGACCTTTGAGGAACAGGTATAACGGAGTGTTCCGCTGGCTGGCGCAACGTAACGCACGACGAGGCATCCGTATTCGGTTTTCGAGATGCTGTCCGCATTGAAGACGATAGCGCCGAGCTGCTGGCTGTCCGCGTAAAAATTGAAGGTCAAGGTTCGATCATTGTATTTGAAATTGCGGTAGTAGAAGCGATATTCGTACGTCTTGCCCGGCGTCAGGCCATAGAGTTCCATGGACCAGTTCTGGTTGTTGTAGACGAAATCCCACGTCAATGCATTGATGCCCGTGCGCGTGGTGTCGTCGCCGGTTTTGCCCCAGCCATCGGAAACATCGGCGACATTCCAGCTGTTGGAGAGCGGGTTCTGTGTGAAGGCCCAGGCACCGCGATTGTTGAAGGTTACGCCATTGATGGTCGGAGCCGTGCTGTTCGTGGCAAAGTCAACGAGATGCGTGTAGGTTTTGGATGATGAAATGCCGCTGTCCGCATCGCCCGTGAAGGTCAGGAGATTGATGCGGGCTTTGGTGGCAAGTGTGCCTTGTCCGCTTAAGCCGCCGATGCGCTGCGAGGTGTTGAGCAGAACCGTTCCGCGCGGGCTGATCGAAAGTGGATTGTCAGCGGAGAGACTGTTGGCTGTCGTAAACGCCAAAGTGCCTTCCTGCACAGCCAGCGATCCGGCGAAAGCGGTTGCTGTGGCCGGTGCGAAGTTCAGCGTGCTGTTTCCGATCTTGGTGAGTCGCGCGCCGGATACGCCTGCGAGTTGTGCGGAGAGCTGATTCGTTCCACTGGGATTGCCGATCTGCGCTGAAACTGTCGAGCTGGAGAGGTTGAACACACCATTTCCCGTGACCGAACGCACTGTGACAGCAGGAGAGAGCCAGGCGTTTGGCAGCTGCTGTGCGGCGGCCATGCTGGGTGCCTTGACTTGCACGCGGAGACCGACCGTTGTGGTGAGTTGTCCGAGCGCGATAAGAATATCGTGACGTCCGGCATCGAGCGTGGCAGTTGCGGTCATGTAGCTGTTTGTGGGACCCATGGAGCTGATCAGTGCCTGATTGTCGATAGCAAAGAGGAAGCAGTCATCGCCTAGGATGCCGAAGGTATAGGGGCCGGAGTCCGGGAGGGTAATGGAGCCGCGCCAGACCGCAGTGAAGTTGTTCTGATTGGCGCCGCCGGCTCCGAATGGGGCCGGGAGCGTGACCGACGATCCTGTTGCAGGCGGATAGTCAAAGTTGGTGCTGGCGCTGCTGCTGGGTGCGATCAGTGACGGCTGGGTGGTGCCGATCATAGCATCCAGCGTGGCCAGGCCGGTAAAGGCATTCGTTGTGGGTGAAAGGGCGTAGAAATAACCCATCAGTCCATTGGTCGAGACCGGCTGGAGTTCGAGCGTCGCGGTATCGCTCAGAATGGCACCGTTCATCAGCGAAGCGCCTGCGAGTACGGTCGAGCCGGCATCGAGCCGCGTGGTACCGGAGAAGGTCGTGCCGGGTGTGCGCAGCGTCAGCGTTGCCGTGCCTGTTTTGACAAAAGTCCCTGCTGTTCCGGTCAGGGGGCCTTGCAGTTCAGTCGCGGTGTTTTGCAGCGTGGTCAATCTGGCGCCGCTGCCGGAGAGCGCAACGGTTCCTGCGCCACTGCTCAGCGCTCCGACTACGACATTTGTTCCGGTCACGGTGATCGCTCCAGCCGAGACATCCAAAGCGTTGTTGAGTGTCACATCATTCGCGAGAATCGTTGAGCCCACCTTGTTTTGGACCGTGGCGGAGAGGGTCGCGTTGCGCAGTGTGAGGCTGCCTTTGCGGATATTCAGGGCAAGCGTATCGCTGGTGATATCGCTTTGCAGGGTATGGTTACCATTTTCATTCACAATGTTGGTCACGTTGATCGACTGTCCGGCCACGGTGTAGCTGTACGAACCATGATTAAAATAGAGCGAAGAGAGTGTAATGGGTTCTGTCAGCGTGATTGTCGATGCATTGGTGAGCACAGACCCGAAGTAAGCCACAGCATCCGCGGTGTTGGCGATCTGGCTGTTGTACCAATTGCCGCTGGTCAACCATTCACCGCTGGCGGGATTGATCCACGAATAGAAGGGATTGCTGCTTTCAACCCCGATGGTGAGTGTGAGTGCAGAAGCTGTCGTGGCAAACTGGTAGGTCAATCCAGGTTGAGGATTGGCGACCGAGAGGTTGGCAACGTCGCCGGAGAAGGACTCAAAATTGAGCAACGTGTAGGTGCCGGGTTCAACGAAGTTCAGCGTCGTTGCGCGATAGAGCAATTTAAACGCCAGTTTATTAACCGTGAAGGTACGCACTGCGAGTGTATCGTTCAGTCCTGCCTCAAACTCGACTTCGAGCGTTGCGGGCGTTGTTGCGGTGCCGACCGTAAAATCGCGCAGCGAAGGAGTCGTGATGGTGTTTGCGCCCATGCGCAGGCTGCGTGTACCCAGATCGACGTCCATCGTAGCGGGTAACGAACCATCCACTTGAATCAGCGCAAAGCCATCTAAGTTCAAACGATGGGTGCCTTCATAGTCATCGGCAAAGACGATTTTCGTAAGCGCCAGATGGGTTGCGGTCGGACCGACAAAGGTCGCGTCCTGATGCAAGGTTAAGGTGCCACCGAACATCGTGGATGTGGTGTTGTTCGTGACGTGGAACGCGACAGAAGCCCCCGTTTTATTGACGGAAAAATCGTGACCCACATAGAGGCCGGAGCCCGAGACGATAAACTGAATGGCATCTGTGGGTAATGTTCCGCTATCGCCCAGGTGGACAGTATTGGTGAGCGGTCCACTTCCAAGCACGCCGCCTACCGTGGCGTTTGCCGCAATGTTGTTGTAGGCAATGGTCCCCGTGAAATTGCCCGTATCGTGTCCGAGGATGCGCAGCGCGCCGTTGCGGATCGTGGTGGACCCTGCGTAGGTGCGGCCGAGACCATCCGTTCCAAAGCCATTGCTGCGGAGTTCCAGAAGGCCTGCTCCAGATTTGATGAGATCGGACGGCTGCACGCCGCGCGAAGTACTGTTGGCCGTGAGGCGGATGATTGACATTGTGCTGTTCGATGGCACGTCGATCTCGGTTTTCGGCGCGATGAGTGCGACCGAATTGTTAAAAAACACAGAGGTCTGATCGGTGGTCAATTTGCAGGGACCTGTGCCGGCCAGACTGAGTGATCCGTTGTTGGGGAACAGGCTGTTGATGCGCAGTGTCCCCGAACGTCCTGGGAGCGTCTGCAGATAATAGGTACCATCCTGGATGTGGGGAAGGACAACTTCGCCCTCATAAATCGCATGAACGCCCGTGAGGTTTGTCGCGGTATTGGGCATCAGTAGCTTGCCGGGGCCGAATTTGCTGAGACGGCGGTTGGCGAGCCATTCCAACGTCGCACCGGTCAGGTTGAGCGTGCCAAACGTATCGAGGGTCAGGTTGGTGCGCGAGGCTGATAGCGTCAGGGGAAGTGTGACGGTCCGATTATCGCTGACGCTGATGCGCGGTGTGCGGGTTGCCGCCGTATTGTTGGTGAGGGTCAGCGTGGCGCTGGCCAGCGTATAATCCGAGGTGCCCGAGAACCAGATACGGCGAGCTTGTGTGATGGGCAACGACGAGAGCGCGCTGCGGATGCGCAGCAGACCATTGACGTTGTTTGCCGGAGTCGGGTTCCAGAGCGTCGTAAAATCATACCAGGTCAGATCCGTTGCGGCACTCCACGTCCCTCCGCCGCTGATCGTTGCACCAGGGTCTACAACGAGTCGTGCAGGTGAAAGCGTGCCCGCATGGCTAAGCGTTGCGGAAGCGCCGTTTTCGAGAAGCACCTCCGAGTCTCCGCCGAACGCAGCGCAGGCTGTGGACGATGAGGGCTGTCCGAGACAGACGAGATCAAGGATCGACGTGCGATCCGTCCATTCGCCTTCGCCTTGGATGGCGAGTGTGTGCGTGCCTGCGGAAAGCCAGCAGGGAACGCTGACAAAACGCTTCGCGAAGAGCATCGGCGCATCGTTGATCACGGCGGTGAGCATCGTGTTGTCCAGCGAGACGTAAATCGCATGCTCATAATAGCCTCGCCGCATCCAGTGCGTGAAGCTGACACTGTACCAGCCCGACTCCGTGACGGTGGCGGTCTGTTCGATGCGGCCATTGTACTGCAAAATCAAGGCCTGGACACCATGAGGGATCGACCCGCCGCTGGTCCATTCGGTTCCCCCGGAGGGGTAGACAAGGCCAACGTGTTGTGTATGAACCGTCACAACCCAAGGAAGGATCTGAGCGCCATCCCTGACGTATTTCCACGAGTTCGCGCTGAGCAGATAATTTTCGAAACTGCCATTTGCCAGCAGATTATTGGCCTGAGCAGGTTCACCCCACGTGGTCAGCTGCGCACCGCTTTTGACGGTGAGCATCGCATCGCTCTGCTGCGAGGATGCTGCGATGAGTGTGCCTTCTGTGGCCTGTAAACTGGCTAGGCAGGCACCGACGCAGAGTGCGCCTGCCCCGCTCTTTTCAATGGTTTGCGTTGCGTAAAGTTCCGTTGAAATGCTGTTGGTTGTCCCTGCTGAGGTCACGATCGATCCGGTGAGCGTGAGGCGGCCTGCGCCGCCCAGCGTGACGCCAGTTCCCTCAAAAAGGAGCGCATTTGCGTTGATTTCGCCGTCAATTGCAACAATACATCCGTTGGTCGTAAAACGAGCGTCAGAACCGGCGATCCACGCCGTACGATTTCCTGTAGACGTGAGCCAATTGGTTGCGGTTGGCGACCACGTCGCGGTACCTTCGGGCTGCCACGTCAGAACATCTGCGGAAAGGATGTGCGCGCCCATCACGAGCATTGTTGCGCAAAAGACCAGCTGCTTCATATGTAGATCTCCTTTAAACAGGGTGACACATCTGCCTGATTTTCCAAACACACCCTACTTTTTTCTAGGGAACACAGACCCTATCAGATGCATCACATGTAGAATAGCATTCGCTATTTTTTACACAGAGTCAATAAAAATTGAGAATCAGCATCAATAAAACGTAAAAAGAGGCTCTTTCAATAAAGAAAAGGGGGTACGCTGCGTGACAGACCCTCCCATTTGTGGTATACTAAACTCTTTCTTTACAGTTTGCGGAAGTGGAGAGTAGGTATGAGTAAAGTATTACTATCAGCCAATGAAGCTGTTGCCTGGGCTGCAGCCAAAGCCGGATGTACGGTGGCATCCGCGTATCCTGGAACACCGAGCACGGAGATTTTGGAAAACGTCTCAAAGTTCAAAGAGACGATCAACTGTGAGTGGGCACCGAACGAGAAGGTGGCCATGGAGGTCGCGATCGGCGCCTCGATCGCAGGTGCACGCTCTTTGACCGCCATGAAGCACGTGGGGCTCAATGTGGCCATGGATCCGCTGATGACCTACACCTATGTCGGCGCGAACGGCGGCATGGTGATCATCGTGGCGGACGATCCGGGCATGCACAGTTCGCAAAACGAGCAGGATTCCCGCAATCTGGTGAAGTTTGCGCGCGCCGCACTCTTTGAACCCGCAGACAGCCAGGAGACGTTTGACATGGTCCAGGAGGCGTTCGCGGTCTCCGAGCAGTTCCACGTGCCGGCGTTTATCCGCCTGAACACGCGCACCTCGCACACCTCGACCATCGTGGATGTCGGCGATGATTTCAAGCCGACGCAGCACCCGCGCAAGCCGTACGTCAAGGACATCAAGACCTATATCCCGGTGCCGATGTTCGCGCGTCCGCAGCGTCTGGCTGCGCAGGAGCGCACCGAGGCGATGCGCAAATATGGCTGTGAAACCGCGTTTAACCGCATGGAGATGGGCGATACGAAGCTGGGCATCATCACGGCCAGCGTGACCTACCAGTATGTGAAAGAGGTCTTCCCGGAGTTTTCCGTTCTGAAGCTCGGGTTCTCCAACCCGCTGCCGACCGCGCTGATCAAGGAATTCGCCAGCAAGGTCGAAAAGGTCCTGGTCGTGGAGGAGCTGGATCCCGTCATGGAGGAACAGATCCGCGCGATGGGCATTGCCTGCGTGGAGCATCAGACCGAACTCAATATGCTTGAAATGAACCCCATGCGCCTGACTCTGCTGCGCAAGGAGCTGCTGGGCGATGTCGAGGTCAAGGCCGTGAAGCGCGCGGATGCAGGTCTGCCGACGCGTCCGCCCGTGCTGTGCGCGGGCTGTGGGCATCGCGGTGTCTTCTACATGCTCAACAAGCTGGGTGCCACCGTCACGGGCGATATCGGCTGTTATACGCTGGGCGCGTTTCCTCCGCTTAGCGCCATGGACACCACGATCTGCATGGGCGCCTGCATCGGCAACGTCTTCGGTATGGAGAAGGCGGGGCTGCCGGGCCGCAAGTGCGCCGTGATCGGTGATTCGACCTTCTTCCACTCCGGCATGACTGGCATTCTGGACGTGCTTTACAATGGCGGCAAGGTCACGACCATCGTGTTGGACAACCGCATTACCGGCATGACCGGCCATCAGGAGAATCCCGGCTCCGGCAAGCGCATTACAGGAGAAGCCGCATCCGTGACGGATATTGCCGAGGTGGCCAAGGCCATGGGCTTCAAGCGTGTCTACCGCGTGGACGTCTACGATCTGGCGGCGTTGGAGAAGACGCTAACCGAAGCGCTGGATGCCAGCGAACCCTCCGTGGTGATCGCCTACGGTCCCTGCCGCATTGCCGCCAAGTTGCAGAATGCGGGGACGTATGAAGTCAGCGCGGAGAAGTGCAAGGCCTGCGGCGCCTGTTTCAAGTTGGGCTGTCCGGCGATTGCGCGCGGCGAGGCGCAGGCTGACGGCAAGCGGTTTAA
>CAZMLC010000049.1:19765-21859 GCA_964567125.1 uncultured Akkermansia sp. | reverse complement strand
CATGATCTTCCGCTGGGTTAAAATAACTTGTATTCAGTGCCGTTATTGAATAAACTGATTTCACAAGGAGCAAATCATGAAGAGAGCATTGATCACAGGCATCACAGGTCAGGATGGTTCCTACCTCGCGGAATTTCTTTTATCCAAAGGCTATGAAGTTCACGGCATCATGCGCCGGACAAGTTCATTCAACACGGGCCGCATCGACCATCTCTATCAGGATCGGCACGAAGAGGATGTCCGGCTCTTTCTGCACTACGGTGATCTGACCGACTCGAGCAACCTCAACCGCATTCTGGAAAAGGTCGAACCGTGCGAAATTTACAATCTGGGCGCACAATCGCACGTGCAGGTCTCCTTCGAGGTGCCGGAATACACTGCGGACGTGGATGCCCTCGGCACGCTGCGCCTGCTCGATGCGATCAAGGAGACCAAGATCAACGCCCGTTTTTATCAGGCCTCAACCTCGGAACTTTACGGCAAGGTCGTTGAAGTTCCGCAATCGGAAACAACCCCCTTCTATCCGCGTTCGCCCTACGCGGTGGCCAAGCTGTACGGCTTCTGGATCACCAAGAATTATCGCGAGGCCTACAACCTCCATGCGAGCAACGGCATTCTCTTCAACCACGAATCGCCGCGCCGCGGAGAGACCTTTGTTACGCGCAAGATCACCATGGCCGTGGCCCGCATTCATCGGCAGCAGCAGGAGGCGCTCTATATGGGCAATATCGACTCCTACCGCGACTGGGGCTATGCGCCGGACTATGTGCGCATGATGTGGCTGATGCTGCAGCAGGAGACGCCGGACGACTATGTCGTCGCGACCGGGGAGATGCACACCGTGCGCGAATTCATTGAGAGGTCCTTTGCGCACGTGGGCCGGACCATTGCCTGGCGCGGTCAAGGCGTGGACGAGGAAGGCATCGACACCACGACCGGGCGCGCCGTGGTCAAGATCGACCCCCGTTACTTCCGACCGGCGGAAGTCGAACAGTTGCTGGGCGATCCCTCCAAGGCCAAACGTCAGCTCGGCTGGGAACCGCACATCAAATTTGCGGAGCTCGTCAGGATCATGACCGATGGTGATCTGCGCTTGCTCGACAAACCCGGCTATGAAATCGGCTTCTAAGGAGGGTGCTTTTGTGAACACGGAACAACGTATTTATGTCGCCGGTCATCAGGGCATGGTGGGTGCCGCCGTCTGCCGCGCCCTGCACGCCCGCGGCCAGAAGGCGATTATTACGGCATCGCATCGCGACGTTGACCTCACGAATCAAGCGACGACGCACGCCTTCATCGCGCGTGAAAAGCCAGATTGCATCGTGCTGGCCGCTGCGCGCGTCGGCGGGATTGAGGCCAACCGCGCCTTGATCGGCACCTTTCTTTACGACAACCTGATGATTGCGACAAACGTCATCCAGGCCGCGCATGAAAGCAACGTGCCGCGCCTGCTCTTTCTCGGCAGCACCTGCATCTATCCGCGTCTAGCGCCGCAGCCGATCCCTGAAGAAGCGCTGCTGACCAGCGCGCTCGAACCCACCAACGAAGGGTATGCGCTCGCCAAGATCGCGGGACTCAAAATGTGCCAGTATTACCGGCGGCAATTCGGCCGGCTCTACCATTCGGCCATGCCCACGAACCTCTACGGGCCCGGCGACAATTATCACCCGTCGCATTCGCACGTCCTGCCGGCGCTGATCCGGCGCTTCGAGGAGGCACGCGTGGCAGGCGCGCCGGCTGTCACGATCTGGGGTACCGGAACGCCATTCCGCGAATTCCTGCACGTCGATGACCTGGCTCAAGGTCTGCTCTTCCTCCTTGAACAGGAAGAACCGCCGGACTGGGTGAATGTCGGATCAGGGGAAGAGCTCTCGATCCGCACATTGGCCGAGATGGTGAAACAGGCAACGGGGTACGCCGGCGAGATTCGCTTTGACCCCTCCATGCCGGACGGTACACCGCGCAAATTCTGCGACACCACGAAGATCCGTCAGCTCGGCTGGAGTCCGCGCATCAGCCTGCAGGAGGGATTGACAAGAACCGTTACAGAATTCCGCAAAACGCAGGCGGAAGGTCTGCTCCGCGGGTAATACG
>CAZMLC010000049.1:6443-19665 GCA_964567125.1 uncultured Akkermansia sp. | reverse complement strand
CGACCGACTACGCGCGTGGACGCGCCTTCAATGAAGACAGGGCCGACCTCGTCGTCGGCCTCCTTCTTCTGAATCTTGCCATCCAGAAAGCGCAGCGCATGCTTAGCCAGCACAAGGCCATGCTCTTCAGGCCGCATCTCATAGCGCGTCAGGGGTGTGTAAAAGACGGGCCCCAGGCTCTTGTTGCTCAGCGTGATGATCTGCACATCCTCGGGGATCCGCACCCCCTGCTTGATAAATGAGAGAAAGGCGCCCTGCGCAACGTAGTCATCGTCGAACAAAACAAGGTCAGCCGGTTTTCCATCGATTTGCGGAACGCCCTTGGCAAACACCGCCATGGAGCCGCGCACAACCGATTCAGGACGTCCGAAACCGGCCATGGGCGCGATTTTCAGGCGCTGATAAGACAATCCCGCTTGGCGGAAAGCATCGTCAGCATCGAACACGTCAGCCTCAAAATGCGTCTGAATCACGGAGTGCACGTTACACGCACGGCAATGCTCAATCACCTGGGGCACAGCGCGCTCCCAATGCTGCTGAACGCCCTTGACCGCCAAGGGTGAGATATGGCGGGCGAAGTGGACAAACGGGATCTCCTTTTCCGCCAGCACCTTGTCGACACCGTTTGCAAGGCCAGTCAGGATCGCCAGCGAAATCGAGCGTCCCAGTTCCGCACGCAGATTCTGATAACCCTTCCGGCGATCCGCGGGCGTGACGGAGACGACCTGCACGAGGTAGTTATGGCTCTGCAAGAAATCGCGCACCACGCCGTAGACGACGCTGTGGTAAAAGGTGTTGTCCGTGGCCTGATGAACAAAGAGGATCTGCCCTTGCCAGGTCTTCTGGTCGAGTCCGCAGACGCGGATACCGAGTCCGCGGCGCGGATTGATAATCCCCTCTTTGGTCAGGCGCTTAACGGCCCGGCGCGTCACGATTTCGCTGACGCCCAGCTCGTCGGCCATCTCAATGATCGTGGGCAGCAGATCGTCGCGCTTGAAATACTCCGTGGTAATTGCATGGCGCAACCCATCTGCAACCTGTGTGATCAAATCTGTTCGCGTCTCGCGGGACAAGACAAACGGCAACCGACGTTCCATTATTTCATTCCTTATTCTGCATGCAGCCACGCATTAAAACTGTGCACCGATTTTCTGCGCAAAGCCCGGACTCTCCGGTTTCAGACGATAATCGTGGTTGACGTCATCAACAAAAACCGGCTTGGCCTCAAGGCCATTCATATCGAGCCCAGTCGCGCCCTGACACTCTTTCAGCGTAGCGAAATACTGCTTACTTAGCCAGCGATAAATCGGCTTGCCCGAGGTGTAATAGAGGTTGTTGGCCATGGTCAAACCGCTGCGCCAATCATTTTCCATCCGCATGCAGACCTCGGTCGTCTCGCAAAAAATGTTATTGCGCACAACAACACCTTTTGTCTGCGAAGGATGCTGGTAAAACATCAGATGCGCACCATTCTTGTCGGGCCGCTGCGCATGGGACCATGCAAAACCCGCATTCACGCAGGTGTTATTTTCGAAAACAATGTTGTGCGACTTGACCGACTCCGGACGATTCCAGAATTCGAACGAGTACTCTGCATTCCAAATCACATTGTGGCGATAGGTGATGTTGATCTGATTCGAATCATCGCCATTGCCTTGATTCGTCAGTGCGGCATCGTAGACCTCCCAAATGCGATTCGATTCCACAAGATGATCCGTGGCGCCGCCCCAGAATTCAATGGCGTTGCCAAACCGCACCGGACGCCCATTGGGGTGGAAGAACTGCAAACCGCCACCGATCCAATAGACCTCGCAATTGCGGATGGTCAAGCGCTTCGTGTTACCGCCGCCAAAGCCATGCGCACCGCCATAGCGGACTGCCAATCCATCATAGATCACATCGTGAGCGCCGCCTTGGCTGACGATGTGCCGCGTCAGCGCGAGTTCAATGCTCTTAAAGAGTTCCGCCGGATTCTTCTCGCTCTTCACGAAAACCCGCTTATTCTCCGCATCGTACCAATAATCCAGCGGGTTTTTGAGATCCGCCAGCGTCCACTTCTTCCAGCCCCAGGCCTTGCCATGGTCACCGATAAAAATACCAACGTCCAGCGTCACCGGTGCGCAGTGGCTAAGATCGCCCAGCGCAACCTGATCAATGACGAAATCGAACTGCGCGCCATCGGGAATCTTTGCGCCGAGGTTCACATGCAACCGCGCTTGATCCTCGCGTCCGACGGAGGTAAAGACGAGGTTGAGCGTCTGCCACTCGGTCCCGATGATCTGCTTTGACATACTCTCCAGCGCATGCGTATAGGGCAAAACCGCGCGCATGATCTCCATGTTTTTCAGCGCAAACGGTTTGCTGGAACGGACGCGCATCTGCACCAGAAGACAGGACGACGTTCCGTCAAAACGCGGGCCCCACAGCTGGATATGATTGCTGCGCGAGCCACTGCGGGCACACGTGACGCGATGGAAGCGGAGTCCGTTTTCAACCGTGCTCGAGAGCGTGGCTTTGGCATCTTTTTCAGTGTGGCAGCTCCAATCCGCAAGGGCGACGTTCGTGACAACACCGAGGCGCTTCGGCTCAAAAGGCTGGGTCGCCCACACGCCGTTGCCGACCGACACCCAGTCGTCGTGACGGCTGCGCTCGGTAGAGCCCTGCAAAATCGGCTTAGCCCCTGATCCATAGGAGGTATAGCGGATCGGCTTGCCGCCCTCGCCGCTCTTAGGCGTGAGCTGTCCGCGCCACAGCTGATTGCAGGCAAATTTGACTTCATCGCCCGCGACAAGCTGCGCGGCATTGACCCGTTCAAGACTCCGCCAGGCAGACGCCTCGGAACACCCCTTGTTTGCATCCGAACCGCGCTCGGCATCCACGTAATACGTTGTCCCCCACGCATGGAAACCGCACAGTGCAAAAAAATACCATCCGATTGCTCTTTTGCTCATCCTCTAAACCTTTCAATTAAACAGCATAATATACATACATTGATGCTTAATTATCGCAGATTTGCGCATAAATACAACCCCTTATTTGTGTTACAACAGACGCGCAAAAAATCAGTGGAAAAAATTTATTTTCAAAAACGGCACTTGACTTTGCAGGGGCTCTCCCGCTATGATACGCACACAACAAAACCACAATATTTTGTTGAAACGATTTTTGAAACCACAATATGTTGTACTAGCACAGGTCTGGCAGAAATGCCAGTGAAAAGGGAAGAAGGTGTAAATCCTTCGCGGTCCCGCCGCTGTAAAGGGAGCGTTCCAAGCACAAACCACTGGAGTCCAAATCCGGGAAGGAGCTTGCAACAATGACCCTGAGCCAGAAGACCTGCCTCTGCTGATCAACACGCCGCCACGGAGTATGGACGGAGTGTAAAATGCGCCTGCGCGTATTTTCCCTCTGGATTCATGTTGCCGTCGGAACCGACGAGGGGAAATGATCATGATTAAGCATATTATCAAGCGCGATGGCGAGATTGCCTTTTGCGACGGACAGAAAATCCAGAATGCCATTGAGAAGGCGCTCAAAGCCTCGAGCGAAGGCCGTCCCGATACGCGCAAATTGACGGAAGAGGTTCTGGACATCTGCAACGCACAGACCGATGACAACATTCACGTGGAGGCCATTCAAGACGCAGTCGAACGCGTCCTGATGAAGAACGGGCTGACCGCCACGGCCAAGGCCTATATTCTCTACCGCGAGCAACGGCGCAAGATGCGCGACGGCCAGGCGGTTGTCGACGCGACCGTGCGGCTCTTTAAAGACTACCTCGACGACAAGGACTGGAAGGTCAACGAGAATGCCAACACCTCCAAGAGCGTGAACGGCATGAACAACTACATCCGCGAAGCCTTCACCAAGCAGTACTGGCTCAGCGAAGTCTATCCGAAAAACATCGGCGAGGCGCACACCAACGGTTACCTGCACCTGCATGACCTCGGATTCTTCGGTCCCTACTGCGCAGGCTGGGATCTCTACCAGCTGCTCTGCATCGGATTCGGCGGCATCGCGGGCAAGGTCTCATCGAAACCCGCCAAGCATCTGCGCTCCTTTCTGGGGCAGATCGTCAACTCCACCTTCTCCACGCAAGGTGAGACGGCAGGTGCGCAGGCATGGTCCTCGATCGACACCTACTGCGCCCCCTTTATCCGCTACGACAACCTCGATTTCAAAACGATCAAACAGGCGCTGCAGGAATTCATCTTCAATCTGAATGTCCCTACGCGCGTGGGCTTCCAATGCCCCTTCTCCAACCTCACCTTCGATTTGCGCGTCCCCTCCACGCTGAAAGACCGTCCGGCCATTGTGGGCGGCGTTCCGCAGAAGGAAACGTATGGCGAATTCCAAGCGGAGATGGATCTTTTCAACCGCGCCTTTTGCGAGGTGATGATGGAAGGCGACGCGTCCGGTCGCGTCTTCACCTTCCCGATCCCGACGATCAACGTGACCAAGGATTTCGACTGGGACAGCCCTGTTGCCGACGCCATCATGGAGATGACCTGCAAGTACGGTATTCCCTACTTTTCAAATTACGTGAACAGTGACCTCTCGCCGGAAGACGCGCTCTCCATGTGCTGCCGCCTGCGTCTGGACACCTCAGAGCTGCGCAAACGCGGCGGCGGTCTCTTCGGTTCGAACCCGCTGACCGGATCGATCGGCGTGGTCACGCTGAACCTTCCGCGTCTGGCCTACGAAAGCACGAACCGCGATGAATTCCGTCAGAAGGTCGCAACTTACGCAGCGCTGGCTAAAGAGAGCCTTGAAATCAAACGCTCACTCATTGAGAAGGAAACCGTGCGCGGCATGTACCCGTTCTCCGCGCGCTACCTCAACGGCGTCAAGCAACGCGAAGGCTCCTATTGGGCCAACCACTTCAGCACAATCGGCGTGGTCGGTATGAACGAAGCCTGCCGCAATTTGCTGGGAACGGACCTGACCACCCAAGAAGGGCAAACCTTCGCCCTGGAGACGCTCGCGGAACTCCGCACGCAAATCGCTCATTTCCAGACCGAGACCGGATTCTATTATAATCTCGAAGCGACACCAGCGGAGGGAACCAGTTACCGGCTGGCGCGCATTGACAAGAAATTCCATCCCGACATTCTCACCGCCGGCAACGACGTCCCCTACTACACCAATTCATCGCAGTTGCCCGTAACCTTCACCGATGACATTTTTGAGACGTTGGATCTGCAGGATGCCTTGCAGTCTTCCTACACTGGCGGCACGGTGCTGCACCTCTACATGGGTGAACGCATTGCCGACACCTCCGCCGCGAAACGCCTGATCCAGAAGATCTTCACCCGGTACACGTTGCCCTACATCTCGCTGACGCCGACGTTCAGTACCTGCGATGATCACGGCTACCTGCAAGGCGAACAGCAGACCTGTCCGGTCTGCAATAAGGCCACCGAGGTATGGACGCGCGTTGTCGGATACCTGCGCCCCGTCCAGAACTTCAACAAGGGCAAGAAAGAGGAATATGCTCAACGCAAGGCGTATGTTCTGGATCAGGAGTGTCTGTGAACATCGCCGGCATTACAAAGTCCTCGCTCATTGATTACCCCAACCTTGTCGCCTGCGTGCTCTTCACGGCGGGCTGCTCGTATGACTGCTTCTACTGCCACAATCGGGCATTGCTGTCGACCTCGACTACACTGCCCGAAGAAGAGATCATGGCATTCCTGAAAAAGCGTGCAGGACAGCTCGACGGCGTTGTCATCAGCGGGGGGGAACCCACGCTGCAACCTGACCTTGAGCGTTTCTGCGGTGCAGTCAAAGCGCTCGGCTACCGCATCAAGCTCGACACCAATGGCAGCGCACCCGACATGGTTGATCTGTTGATCCGCAAACATCTGATCGACTACGTTGCGATTGACTACAAGGCGCCAGCGCGGCGGTATCGTGAGATCTGCGGAGCAGACGCTGATGCCACGCATGTCCATCAGACGATCCGCCGCGTCGCGTCGCTCTGTGTTCCGTATGAATTGCGGACAACCAAAGCCCCGACGCTTGATCAGAAGGACTTCGCGACCATGCGCGAAGAGATCGCCAAGATCGTCTATGTCCTGCCACCGTGGCGATGGAATGAGTACCGTATTCCCGAGGTCTACAAACCCGAGGACCGTGCGCGTATCCACGCATCACACTCGTGCAGAAAGCCAGAAACGTCGCGAGGTTGAGCCTTCGCGACGCTTCTGGCTTTACATTCGTCCGCTTAATTGAGAATGAAGATCGATCCGCGTTGCCGCACCGCAAGCGTGGCCGCGTCACTGACCGTTGATTCCGAAATGCTCTTATACGCGACAACCGCGTAATCGCCTTCATCGGTAACGCGGGCGCGACGAATCTCATACGATGCCTGCGTGGCCCCAGGGATCAGCACGCCGTTTTTAAACCACTGGTAGCTCGTCGCATCCGGCGAATAGGCCGTGAAGGTCACAGCGCTGAATTCGGAGACCTCTTGCGACGTCGGCTGTTTCCACATGCGCAGATTTGCGGTTGAACGCATCGGCACATCGCCGGTAATACGCGCCAGCACATAGAGGTTCTTCACGGTGTAGGCGGCCTGATTCGAAAGGAAGGTCCAATCCTTGTCGCCCGAGTTGCCCGCATTGTTGCACGTGCCGAAGCCCATGCCCGTCGAGCCCTGGGTAAACTGGGAGATCGACAAGACCGTCTGCTGCGCCAGGTAGTTGTGAATCTGCATACTCCCATGGCCGGCGCTCAATGAACCATCCCAGGAGTCGCCGAAATCATAATTCGCGTCGCTGGCACCAGGAATACCCTTACCGTTGCCGGCGGAGTAATTCGCAGGCCAGAACTCGATATTGGCGCGCGCCACAGCGCCTGTCTGAATCGGCGGCGTCGGCGCTGTTGCCGAGGAATAGGCCATGATCGACACGTTTGTGACATACTGCTGGAAGCCCGCCTTACGATCCGCCGTCGGCAGCCCGACCTTGGTCAGATCATCGGTAAAGGCGTCCATGGAAACGTACGACCACTGCGTCACGCCGTTTGTGCCGACCAGCTCAAGGCAGTAGGCCAGACGGTCAAACGCTTTGTTGTAGAACTTGCCTTCATCGACACTGTACGGTGCACCCAGATGGCGGCTATACGTCGAGTTCGCCAACGAGAGCTGATTGACCAGCGTATAGGTGCTCGTTTCGGGAACTTGCGTCAATACCGAGGGCAGCGCAACGCTCGGCACCGCGATGGTTACGCTACGCCCTGCGCACGGATTCAAACTGGCTGAACGATCGACCACAAGCGGACGCACGGTCAACGTGTAGCTGCCCCCTGCTGCCAGCGCGGGAGAGAGCGTCAGCACCACATCGCGCTGATTAGGTGCCAGCTGCGCAGCCGTCACGGTGACGTTGCTGTTCACGGCATAATAGCTCGTATTTGTGACCTGTTCAGCCAGCGCTTCCGAGAAGGTCGCGCAAATCTGACTGCCCGACCGGGATGCAACCGCAGTGATCAGATACGGCGCGGTTAGATCGGAGACGACACCTTCCTGAACAAACACATAGAGCGTCCGTGATTTGTAATTTCCGGCACGCCCGCTCAAGGTCCAGTCCGGAGCCACACCAGAAGCAGCGCCATCGCCGATACCGATATCCAAGGTCGCATTGGCACTGTTGAAATTACCAATACCGAACAGCGTCTTACCAAGCCCCCAGTTGTGAACCTGCATACAGCCATGGCCCGTCGCTGTGGCGGAGTCGAGCGAATCACCGAAGTCATAGGTGGTGTCACTTGCCCCGGGGACCTTGTTTGCATTGGATTGACTATAGTTGGAGGGACAGAACTCGATATACCCGGTCTGCAATCCGGTTCCCTGTGTCACGGAGCCGACGTTGGACTTCACATCCAGATTATTGACGGCACGTTGATAATAACAGGTGTTGGTCGGGATCGAAATCTTCGCGAGGTTCGTTTCAAACGCGTCCATGGCGGTCCACACATACTGCGTGCTATCGTTGTTGTCGACGAGCTCGAGGTAGTATGCGATACGCCCGATATTTCGCGGCGCCGTGCTGAGGTTATTCACCACGTGGTAGGCCGCATTGCTCACCGCGCTGCTAAACACGGCATTGCGCGCCGGGATATTCACCGTGTAGAGATGGAAGTAATTCGCGGCATCCGCGACGTTTGCCACCACTGCGGCCGGGGCATTGCTGTTCGGACGCGTCGCTGGACGCACAAAGACGTACAACAGGCGCCGCCCATAGCCCCCCGCATTGCTTGCATTGGTCCAGTCCTTGTCATTGGATCCTGGACGGTTGCCAATGCCGATACCCAGCGTATTTCCATCGTTACCCCAGTTGTTGATGGCGAAGAGCGTTGTGCGATCGTTAAAGTTATGAATCTGCATGGAGCCATGAGACCCCGATGTCTTGCGCTCGTCACCGAAGTCATAATAGGCCGCACTGGCGTTGTCAATGCCCAGCGCATTGTTCTGCACATAATCCGTAGGCCAGAACTCGATGTTGCCGTAGGCGCACGCCGTATAGTTCGTGATGCCGCTGACGTTCGCGGCCACATCCATGTTGGTCAACTTCTGTTGCCAGATGGCTCCGGACGCTGTGGTCGGGAAACCGATTTTCTTTTTATCCTGCGTCAGCGTATCAAATGCAACCCAGACGAACTGCGTCGTCACGCCGTTAGCGGCGACAAGTTCCACATAATAGGCCACGCGATCAAAGCTTCCCGGGCAACTGGAAAAATCGACCTGATAGGCGTTTGTCGTATTCGCATTGCCGCGGATCGGAATATCGGAGAGATAGACCAGCTCATAGCCATTCGCAAGGCTCCCCACCCGATTTGCGATGGTGGCCGGCACGCCTGTCGACGTCAACGTACGCGTATCGGGAACCATCTTATTCCCGTTCAGATCGCGCATGCCGGAAAAGGTCACGGAGACCTGCTGATCCGCAGGGATACGCGACATCTGCACCCGCACCGTGCGGCCATCGGACAATATGGAATAACTCTTGAGCACGACACCGCCCGTGAACGCGAAGGACGCAGGCTTCACACTGTCCGGCGCGAGGGCCTCATTGAAGACCAGGTCGAGCGTTTCCGTTGAAACGCGCAGCTCCTCAATCGCGGGAGGAACCGCATCGCCCAGGTCCATCTTGGCCAGCATCTGGAGGGCCTTGACCGCATAATAGCCGCCATTGTAGTTGAAGGTCCAATCCGGTTCAACGCCCAGGCTGGTCGGCTGATTGCCGATTCCGAGCGAGACAAACGCACTGCCGGAGGCACCCCAGTTGTTAAAGGCAAAAACCGTCTGCCGGTCGCTCAGATTATGGATCTGCATGGAGCCATGATCGCCCGAGAACGAGCAGGTGTCGCCAAAGTCAAGCCGCCCACCATCCGCACCAGGAACCGATGCCCCGTTCGCCGCAGTGTAATTATAAGGCCAGAACTCGATCTGCCCGCTTGTAACAGGCCCCGTCTTTACGCCGTCCACATTCGAATATACGCGCAGATTGCTCAGCGCTTTTTGAATCACAGCCTGCCGGAAGCGCGTCGGCACGCCCAGCAGCCGGACGTCATTTGTGAAGGTGTCCATGGAGACCCACACGTAATAGAGCGGGGAATTCTCCTCAATACGCTGCAACTCTAAGTAATACGCAACGCGTGAAATCGGGAACTGCATCGCGGAATTATCCACCGTATAGTCGACCTGACTGCCACTGTAATTCGCTGTGTTCGGCAGGTTCAACGTGTAGAGCAGCTGGTAGTCCGCGCTCTCGGGCACATTCGAGGTATACCCGCGTACGATCGTCGGCATAAACGAAATTGTCGAATCCGGCATAATCGTCAATGGGCTGACCGTGTTTGTATCCACGATATTGTTCACGGTCAACGTATACCGGATATGCGTGGACAACGGCGTTGTTGTCAGCGTCACAGTCCGCAGATCGTTGGCCAGCGTCGCCGCAGTCACGCGGCAACCATTGTCGAGCTGATAGTTACCAGCCGCAACCGCCGATGCGCTTTTCACCGGTTTATTGAAGGTCAGGGCTACAGAGGTCAGCGTAGCCGAAGGAACTGCACGCACCATGGCAGGCAAATTCATCTGCTGCACATTCGCGGGGAAGATATTCGTGATCGCGGAGAACCAGGCAGCGGCCATCTTCGTGTACCCGCCTGCAGTAGGATGCAGATTGTCGTACATATCCGAGAGCTGCAAATAATTGTGCATATCGAGGAAGTAGACACGACGTCCCGCCAGCTGATGCGCCGCCACGCGGCTTGGCACGTTCGGATTGAAGTAGTTCGTAATCGCATCATACTGTGCTCCGGTCCGCCGCATCAGCGAGGTCACAATGATGTGCGCGCTGGGCTGACACTCGGCAATGCGCGTAATCAACG
This sequence comes from uncultured Akkermansia sp., assembly GCA_964567125.1. Classification (GTDB taxonomy): domain Bacteria; phylum Verrucomicrobiota; class Kiritimatiellia; order RFP12; family UBA1067; genus CAZMLC01. Next base: position 9,270 of record CAZMLC010000049.1, on the reverse strand, counting down.
CGTCAAGGTTGGCAATCGCCGTGCGCGCAAAACGATTAGTCTCATCCGAGTCGTTGGTGCCGATGTGCACGAGCACGATGTGCGGATCATCAACCGCAGCAAACCAGTCGCGCATGTTCTCCAGCAACCCGCTTCCGGCGATTGAAATGCGCCAGCCGCTCAGTCCCTGGTGATTGGAATCCGGCAATGCGCCGGCACCGTTATCCGTGCGCGTTCCCACATAGTCCACGCGGTACCCCGCGTTCGTCAGCATTTGATACAGCGGCAGACGATATCCGCCCGCCGTGCCGCTTCCATAGGTAATCGAATCGCCCAGTGGCATGATGCGGACGACCGCGTTCGTCTGCGTATATGTGACATCGCGCGCAAGGACAGAGAGCTGCGCGGTCTCGCTGACCGTGTAGTCGCCGGCCGCCGTGTAAATCGCCACGGAGTACCCGCCCTGATCCGCCGTCGCACAGCGCAGAATTTCAAAGACAGAGAGCGTCGCGCCCGGAATATCCACGCCGTTCTTACGCCATTGATACGTTGCGCCCTCCGGAGCTTGCACAGCGAAGACCGCGCTCTGCCCTTCATTCACCGCGATGGACTGCGGCTGCATCCAGATCGTCATGTTTGTCGTGCTGACAAGATCAGTTCCAGTCAAGCGGGCCAGAACATAAAGATTGCGCGTCGAATAGGCCGCCCGGTTCCCTGCATGCGTCCAGTCGCGATCCGTCTGCCCATTGCCATCATCGCGATTACCGATGCCAAGACCCAGCGACGCGCCGCCGATGTTGTTGAGACTCAGAATCGTCTGCCCGATCGCGAAGTTGTGGATCTGCATCGTGCCGTGTCCTGCCGCAAACGAGCCATCCCACATGTCGCCGCAATCAAAGTAGGTGTCGGTCGCATTGGGAATCCCCTTGGCATTTTGCTGCGAATAGTTGGCAGGCCAGAACTCGACGTTACCCGCAGCGACATTACCGACCGCGATCGGCGGATTGTTTGTCGCCGACGAATATGCAGCGATCACCAGATTGGAAACGTACTGCTGATAGCCAAACCGACGTTCCGCAGTCGGCAGGCCGATCTTGGCCAACGCCTTGCCAAATGCATCCATGGAGACATAGGCCCATTGGCTGACGCCGTTCGTTCCCACCAGTTCCAGACAGTAGGCCTGCCGGTCAAAGGCTTTATTGTAAAACTTGCCTTCATCGATCTGATAGGGCGCACCCTGATGCCGCGTATAAGTCGGATCGGAGAGCGGCAGTGTATTGATCAGCGTATATCCCGCTGCATCGCTGATCCCCGTCAAAACAGAGGGCCACGCGACCGCAGGAACCGTACACGTCGTCCATGGACGATACGGATAAACCGCATTCGCGTTGGGCGTGCGATCGACCAGCAACAGCGGATTGCAGTCGATCTGATAGGTCTGTCCAGGCGTCAAGGCCGGCGTGACCGTCAAATAGACATCCTGGTAATTGGCTGAGAGCCGCGCACGCGTCACCGTGATCCCCTTATTGATCGTATACAGCGTGCTGTCCAGCGCGCAATCGCCCATGGGCTTACTGAAGGTCAGGCAGATCTGGTCCAGCGCACGCGCAGCCACGGCCGTAACGGGAATCGGCGGTGTGAAATCCGTCGATACGCCGCCCGCCTGCACAAAGACATAGAGCCGGCGGACCGTATAATCCCCTGCGTTTTTCGCAAACGTCCAATCCGTATCCGCGCTCCCCGGACGATTGCCGATACCAATGCAGACCGCCTCCGATGCGGAGGTGTTATTGAAATTGTTGATCGCGAAGAGCGTCTGCTGCGCCCCGATGTTATGGACCTGCATGCAGCCATACCCCGTCGACGTGCCAAACGAATCACTGATCTTATCGCCGAAATCATAGGCGGTCTGACTCGCACCGGCAATCAAAAGGCTGTTCGTTGCCGTATAGTTGTTCGGCCAGAACTCGATGTACCCGGTCGACAGCCCCGTGCCATTCGTAATGCCATTGACATTGGATTTCACATCCATGCGCGTCACCCGGCGCTGGTAGGCGCAGGTATTGGTCGGGATAGAGATTTTACGCACATCGCTCTCAAACGCATCCATGGAGACCCAGAGATACTGGGGCTGCGGATCAGACGCCTTCTGCAACTCAAGGTAGTAGGCAATGCGGCCGATATTCTTCGACACCAGCGCGGCGCGATTGACCGTATGGTACACCAGATTGGATTGCACATTTGAAAAGTTTGCGCGCACGGGAATATCCACCGTATACGCATGTTCATAGTTAACCGCATCCGGAACATTGGCAACGACCTGCTCTGGAATCAATGCGTTGGTCGAGACCGCGCTCGGACGAACCAGGATGAAAAGCTTGCGGCTGTAGTAGGTCGCACTGTTTTCAGCAAAGGTCCAATCCGTCGCATCCGCCCGCAGGGACGAGGGACTGTTGCCGATTCCCACGCAGAGTTTCCGTCCATCCGAGCCCCAATTGTTCACGGCCATCAGCGTTGTCTTGTCGCGGTAATTATGCACTTGCATTGAACCGTAACTGCCGTTCGAACGGCGTTCATCGCCAAAGTCATAGAGCGTTGCGCTTGCACCTGCGATGTTCATCGCGTTGGAGCTCCCGTAGTCGTAAGGCCAAAACTCGATATTGCCATAGGAACACGCCGTGTAATTGGTAATGCCCGGCACATTGGAAAACACATCCATGTTCGTCAGGATCTGCTGCCAGATAGCCCCGGAGGCGACGGTAGGAACCCCGATTTTGGTCTTGTCCTGCGTCAACGGATCAAACGCCACCCAGATATACTGCGTCGTGAAGTTCGCCTTCACCAGCTC
>CAZMLC010000049.1:4566-6343 GCA_964567125.1 uncultured Akkermansia sp. | reverse complement strand
GGGTTGTGACCAGCTGCACGGTCCGTCCGTCATCCGCTGTTGTGCTGGAAATGACTTGAACGCCGTTATTAAACGTATAGGTGTCAAGCGCTGTCGCAGGTGTCATGGCCTTATCAAAATAGACCTCGACCATACGACCCGAGAACATTGCCTTTGCGCCGAGCAACTTGGGCGCTGTCGTATCCGCCGCATGGTTATCCAACTGCACCAGCACCTGCAACGTCTTGACCGTATAGAGTCCGGCATTGTAAATAAAGGTCCAATCCGTGCTCTGGCTGTTCTCCGTGCTGTTCCCGATACCGATATTGGGGACCGATGCATCATTGCCGCCCCAGCTGTTAAATGCAAAAACAGTATGCTGTTTTAAGAAATTATGGACTTGCATACAGGCGTAATTGCCCGTCGTCCGCTGATCGTCAAAGTCATACAGCGTCGTGGTGTTCCCTCCGAGCGTTCCCAACCCGCCCGCGTTGCTGTAATTGTCCGGCCAGAATTCAATGTTGCCCGCAGCAAACGTTCCATTGGAAACGCTACCGACGTTGCACACCACGTTCATGTTGGAAACGACCTGCTGGAAGATCGCCCCGGTATACCGCGCAGGAACGCCGATTTTCTTCGCATCCGTCGTAAAGGCATCCATGGAGACCCAGGCATACTGCAGATCGCCGTCGCTCTTCTGCAATTCCAAATAATAGGCCACGCGTTTAAAAGGAGGAATCTTGGCGCTGTTGTCCACAGTGTAAGCCACCATGTTATCCTTGTAATAGGGCTGCACGGAGGGCAGATCCAGGGAGTAGACCAATTGATATCCGCTCGACTCGGGAACATTGTTCGTATAACCGCGCGCAGTAATTCCAAAAAAGGTCGTCTGCGATGCCGCAGGAATCGCCACAGTCCCCGTCTCTTCGTACACGTTTGTCGCTGTGATCGTATAGAGCTGGCCTTTGGTTCGCGCCGTTGTCTTCAGCGTCACGGTGCGCAATCCGGCATCAATTGAAGCCGAAGAAATCGAGATGTCCCCTGAAATGGCGTAGTTTGCGATATTGGTCGCAGAAGCCGGCTCGACCTTCTTGCTGAACAGCACGCTCAACGTCGTATTGTCCGTGGAAGGGGTTGCGCTTGCCAGCGTCGGCTGATTGATCTGCAGCGTGGTCGGCGCAATGATGTTGGTAATGGCCTCAAACCATGCATTCGCCATCTTCTGATAGCCCGCAGCACTCGGATGGAGGTTGTCATACATGTCGCTCAGCTCGAGCTTGCTGTGCATATCCAGAAAATAGACACGGCGGCCTGCGGCTTGATGCGCCGCAATACGCGAGGGCACATACGGATTGAAATAATTCGTGATGTAGGTGTACTGCGGATTACCCCGCTTCAGCAGCGAGGTGGCAATGATGTGCGCGCTTGGATGATACTTCGCGATGCGTTCAATCAGCAGATCCCAGCGATCAATCGCGGTTGCGAAGGCGGTTGGTCCCTCACCGGTATCATTGGTGCCGATATGCAGCAATACCACATGCGGGTCCTGAATCGCGGCAAACCAGCCAAGAATATAGTCGTAAAGACCATTGGAGGCATTGGAGATTTTCCATCCGCCAATTCCTTGATGATCTGAATCTGGCAATCCCGTTGCACCGTTATCGTTACGCGTCCCGACGTAATCGACGTTGTACCCGGCATTGGTCAACGCGACATAGAGCGGATAACGATAACCGCCCGGCGTTGAAGCGCCGTAGGTAATCGAATCGCCCAGCGGCATAATACGAATCACAGGATT
>CAZMLC010000049.1:0-4466 GCA_964567125.1 uncultured Akkermansia sp. | reverse complement strand
TCGTTGTGCCTCTGTTTTCCGAAACGCCCGTGGCCGCCAGAAGAACGGAGGCCTTCCCCTTTCCGCCAAACCCGTTGCCCCAGCGCGATACCAGGGAAAGTGCGGCCCAGTTCAGGCGCGTCTGCCCGATCGCGATCTGTATTTCGCCCAGAGAAACCACGCGCTGCTCTGGGTATCCTGTCACGAACTTGACGTTGGGCGTGTTGAGCGTCCAGAGCCCTTTGTTCTCACGCTCACGGCTCCAGACAATCTCTTCGGTATCGCTGACAATCACCGCATTGTGTTTGGCGGCAGGAGCTGCGGGACATTCCTTTCCTGACAGATCCACGCTGATGCCATGAACAAGCCCCCAGGAACTGGCAACGCCCCCCTGCTCCGTCTGCGCCGCGACTTTGCGCTGCGTCACAGCATCCTCGAACCAGCGTTCATACGGCACGCTGGCAACCAGTCGCTGCCGGGCCTCCTGCACATCGCCCCGGATGAAGATCGCCGCACAGGCTGGGAAATGCGCGAGCACATCGGTCCGCGCCAGCATATCAAAATAGCGCGGTGTCCGCGTCGGTTCAAAATCAGGATCGTGGTTGTAGGTGTACTGGAAAACGCCATTCCACCCGTGTAGCCGCCCATACACGCAGAGGAAGGGATGCCCCTCCGCACCGTACTGGTTGGGATAGGGATGATTGTATTCGCTCACGGTATAGGGCTTACCTTCAACCCGCTGACTGCACAAGCCGAGCATCGTCGACAGACTGTTGACCATCGAACGATTTGAAATCTGCCAGGAATACCGGTCATGCAATAAATTCTTGCCCGACGGATGGCACCAATAGGAATGGTTATCGATGTAATCGAGCTGCGCCTGGACCGAAGTGGGACTGTACCCCATCTGCGTGCCGGAGACCACGGAGTGGACCTTCAACTCATCCTTCAGAAAACGATACATGCCCGTCCAGTAAGCGGTCTCCGTGTCGACCAGAAACTGGACAAAATCCGCGCGCGCGGCCCGCGGGGCAAAGGCGTTACGCGTAAGCGCAGGGATCGTCCCCGCTTCCACGGTGTGGCTGGGCGCAAGCAGCGATTCAGCGCCGGACCGGAAGGAGGCGTCAGCGATCTGTTCGTCACACAAGGGCTTATTCGGCCACTTCCACGCCTTCAGCACCGCCTCGGTTGTGCCATATTTCTTGCGCAGCCATGCGTTCCACTGCGTCCTGAATTCGGTCGCAAAGGGTTCGCGCAAGCCGTCGATTCCGCCGTGGTTGTATTCGTTGAACAGCGCGTTCTCATTGTTGATCTCGACCATGGCCACGCACGGTTCATCGCAATAGGCGCGTTGCGTGTAGGGATTGACGTGCGTCAGCAAATTGCGTGCGTACTCTTTTTGCAGCTCAATCATGCGCGGCTCGAAATTATCGAGCCCTTTGTCAAAATAGGTCCGCCCATTACGCGAGCCGAACCCGTCGCGCTCGTCCCACCACCGGCCCACATGCAGATTGATGTTCACATAGATTCCGCGCTGCTTCAGAGCATACACCAGGTAATCCATCCGTTCCAGCATCGCAGGATTAAAACTGCGCTGCGTCGCGGGATCGTCCGCAATCAGCCCCTGCCATTTCCAGTATGTATCCATATGATGCATGCGGATGCAGTTGATCCCTAGCCGGGCTAACCGGCCCGCGAGCTTATCGGCTTCCGCATGTGAAGGGAAGTTGCCTGCACCCGTCAGGTTCGAACCGTTGAAGCGGATCGGCCCCTGCGCGGTTGCGAAACGTCCGTTCACCACGCGCACGAAACCCTGTTTGCCCGCTGGTGCATCGAGCAGATGCGCCATGCTCGTGGCATTGGTCGGTCCATCATACGAGATGAGAAAAGGAAATAACGCGTCCGTTTCTTGTGCCTGAACAACCCCCGCAAGCATCCCCAGTGCAAATAAAAATACCTTCATCGTCGATCCCCTTATTTTCCCCAATCCATTCCGCAGATTGAGAAGTATGGATATGAAAGCATAAGCGGCGCACGGTTGTATTGTATCGTACGCGCAAAGAATTGTACGTTTTGAACACGCGTTCGCGGTTGCTTACAGCCCTAAATCGAGCTGACCGGAGACCACCACCTTGCGTCCGGAGGTAAACTCGGGGTCCGAGGTATCGTACACCACAAATTTAACCGAGGGGAAGCGCAGCGCCAGTTCATCGCGAATGTACTCTTCCACGGCACGGACATTGGCGGGATCGTCATCGGAAAACCCGACGCTGATGGGTTTGTGTACACCGATGCGATCAATAATTCTGAAGAGATGCTCAACAAAGTCGCGAATCGCGAATTGCTTGCGTGCCTCGGATTTTTCAATGTTGGGCAGATGTTCCGCAACCCAGCTGCGAAACTGCGGCGAGGTCACCGCATGGTATTTGTTCAACGCGAGATAGCGTTCCACCACCTGCTCATCGGAGAGCGACGCGTTGATCGCCGCACCATCGTAACAGGCAATGTAGCCGCGCAAATTGCCGATCATCGCATATCGCTCCGCCGTGGTCAGCACCCGTTCAATGAAGAGGGAGACGCCGCGCCGCAGCGTCTCGCTGTTGTGACCGCGGGCGGTCACGATCGCGAAGATGCGCCCCTCCACCAGCGTCTGCCGGAATGTCTGAAAACTGGGTGGCGGTTTTTCAGCCCCGTTCAAGACGCGGTCAATCGCCGCGCGCGCGTCTTTCAGAAATTTGCTCTCATCGTCGGTTGAAAAATCGCGAAACTCCCGAAACGCCGACTCCCAATCGCCATTCGGCGGACGGTAATTGACCGTATCGTTGCGGATCACGGCGTAGAGCGAGGTCGACACCACATGCGGCGCCCATGAACCATCCTGCAACCGCCGTTCCAAATGAATGTGCGTGGGCATATGCAGAATATTGTCGTCCCAATCGAAAATATAATACTTCAAATCGCGACTGGCTACGTTCAAATTGATGTTTTGGTTCATGTAAAAATAAGGTATGATTCTTGTCATGGAAAGTCAACAGGCAAAAGCGGCCAATCGTGCAATTCTGATCACCGGGGCAGGTCGGCGGCTCGGTCGCGCCATGGCCGATCAGCTCGCCCGCGAAGGCTGGCACGTGGTGTTGCACGTGCATACCGCGACCGCTGAAGCCGAAGCGCACTGCGCAGCCCTGAACCGTCAAGGATTGCGCGCCTCCTGGGTCTGCGGCGATCTGTCGCAGCCCGCTGCCGCTGATGGTGTGTTCGATGCTGCATTGGCCCACACCGGCACCCTCCACGCGCTCATCAACAATGCCGCCAGCTTTTCACTGCAGCCGACGCTGGCCGCTGCGGATGCCGCAGCCCTCTGGCAACTCAACGTGGAAAGCCCCAAGCGCCTGACGGAACGGCTCTATCGCCAGCTCAGCACCTCCAGCGGCGAACGCCCCGGTTGCGTCATCAACCTGCTCGACCAGCGCATTGCCGATGCTGCGGACACCACCCCGTACACGCTGACCAAGCGCGCACTGGCCGACTTCACCTGTCAGGAAGCGCGCCGTTTCGCCCCGACGCTGCGCCTCATGGGTCTCGCCCCCGGGGCGCTCCTCGCCCCCCCCGATCCCGCAACTGCCGAGCCTGCCGGCGCGTTTCCCCTCGGATTCAGGCCCACCCCGCACGATCTGGCAACCACGGTCTCATTTGTGTTGAATGCCGACTTCCTGACCGGCCAAGTCTTCTACGTCGATAGCGGCCAGCATCTGTTGCGCAAAACGAGGACCATCGAAAGTTGACGCCTTCAAAAGCGCAAACTTGACTCATACCCGTCAAAGAGGTATATTGATTTGCCATATTAGCAAGGCAAAGGGATGCTCAATCCCGATTAAGGAGAAAAGACATGGCAATCAAGGTTGGTATCAATGGTTTTGGCCGTATCGGACGCATGGTCTTCCGCGCGGCAGTGAAGAATTTCTCAAACGATATCGAGATCGTCGGCATCAACGACCTCCTCGACCCAGATTATCTGGCTTACATGCTGAAGTATGATTCCGTGCACGGTCAGTTCTGCGGTTCCATCGCAGTCGAAGGCACGAACCTCATCGTCAACGGCAAGAAGATCCGCCTCACGGCTGAAAAGGATCCGACCGCCCTCAAGTGGAACGAAGTCGGCGCAGACGTCGTGGTTGAATCCACGGGTCTCTTCCTCGACAAGGTCACCGCTGAAGCCCACATCAAGGCTGGCGCGAAGAAAGTCATCATGTCCGCTCCTTCCAAGGACGACACCCCGATGTTCGTCTATGGCGTGAACCACAAGAGCTACGCCGGCCAGACGATCATCTCGAACGCCTCCTGCACAACCAACTGCCTGGCACCTGTCGCGAAGGTTCTGAACGACAAGTTCGGCATCGTCAAGGGTCTCATGACCACGGTTCACGCCGCAACAGCGACGCAGAAGACCGTCGACGGTCCTTCCAAGAAGGATTGGCGCGGTGGCCGTG
>CAZMLC010000048.1:17636-21963 GCA_964567125.1 uncultured Akkermansia sp. | reverse complement strand
ACAATCGCGATGCCGCTGCTCGTCCCGATGCGCGTTGCACCGGCCCGTATCATTGCCAGGGCTGTCTCAAGATCGCGTACGCCGCCGGCAGCCTTCACGCCCATAGCGGGACCGACCGCGGCACGCATCAGCCGGACATCGGCAACGGTCGCCCCGGCAGAGCCAAAACCCGTCGACGTCTTGACGAAATCGAGTTTGGCTTCAACCGCGAGTGCGCAGACGCGCTTCTTCTCGTCATCCGACAGATAACACGTCTCCAAAATCACCTTGGAGATCACGCCTGCGGTGCGACACACCGTCCCTAGATCCACAAGCTCGGTCAGGACCGCGCCATCGCGTCCGGCCTGCAGATCGCGGAGATTGATCACCATGTCGATTTCCGTCGCCCCTTTCGCCAGCGCGTCGCGGATTTCAAAAGCCTTGGCCGCCGAGGTCATCTGCCCGAGCGGAAAGCCGATCGCCGCGCCAACGCGGACTCCCGTGCCTTTCAGCAATGCCGCGCAACGTTCCGTCTCCGCGGGATTGATGGCAACCATGGCAAAGCCATACTGCACCGCTTCCGCACACAGTTTTTCGATATCCGCCGGGGTTCCAAACGGTTTAAGAAAGGTATGGTCAATCATCCCCGCTAACTCGCGCGAAGAGAGCGTATCCGCGTTAAACATGTTCAACTCCTTGTTCTTGTGCTAAATCACGATAGACATCAACCAGCGCCTGATAGGCCTTCATCATCACGTTGCGCCGTTGCTGATAAAAAGCGATACTCCGCGCATCAGGATGTACACGCTCCTCGACCTTCAGCATCTGCTTGGTCACCGAAAAGTCTCTGAAAATCCCGCATGCCACGCCGCCGATAATGGCCGCGCCCAGCGACGTTGCATCCGCCTTGGAATTCAGCGTGGCGATATCACATCCGCACGCATCTGCCAGAATGCGGCGCCAAATCGCGCTCTGCGAACCGCCGCCGATCACGGTCAGCGTTTCGATCGGGACATGCTCATCAAAGATCGCCTTGATGTAGCTCAAGTTCATGGCGACACCCTCCATCACCGCGCGCATCATATCCTCACGCGTTGAGGCCAGGTTCAGACCGATAAACGCGCCGCGCGCCTGTGAATTCCACCAGGGCGTGCGCTCGCCCAGCATGTAGGGCAGGAAGAAAACGCCATGTGCCCCCATCGGGACCGAGGCGATCACCTCATCGATCTTGGCATACGAGCCCTCCTGCGTTCCCAGCTGTTCAGCCAGCCATTTGAAGCTGGCCCCCGCCGTCTGCATCGTACCGGAGGGATGAAGCTGGCCCCCGCCGTCTGCATCGTACCGGAGGGATGAAGCTGGCCCCCGCCGTCTGCATCGTACCGGAGGGATGAAGATAGCCGGGCACGCAGTGCGCCCAGTTCATGGTGCGCATTTCCGGATCGACAATCGGTTTGCGGACAGTCAGCGCGATCCAGCTTGAAGAGCCCAAGCAGTTGTAGGCGCTTCCAGGCTCAACGCACCCGACGCCCACGCCTGCCGCGCTGCCATCGCCACCGCCGGCAGACACCAGCGTACCGGCCAGCAAACCTGTTTCACGTGCCGCCGCAGCGGTCACCTCGCCGATCAAGCTGGTGGACTCCACCGCATCGGGAAAGAGATCGACGGATACCCCCGCGTTTTCACAAATTTCAGACGACCATCTGAAGGTGTTAAGATCAAATGCATTAGTTCCTGACGCATCCGAAAAATCGGTGACCATGACGCCGGTCAGGCGGCAATTAATATAGTCCTTCGCACAGAGCGTCTTACAGGTCTTTTTGAAAACCTCCGGCTCATTGTCGCGGATCCACATCAGTTTTTCGAGCGTATAGGAGGCGCTGATCCGGTGTCCGCAAACGCCATAAAACCAGTGCGGATCACATGCAGTGCGCAACCGTTCCTCCTGCTGCGTCGCGCGCTGGTCACAATACAGAATCGAAGGGCGCAAGGCGCACCCGTGAGCATCGACCGGCGTACATCCCATCATCTGTCCGCTCACGGAGACCACGGCAATATCACCCGGCTGAACAGCAGCCTGCTGAAGCAGTGCTTTTGTCGAATCGCAGACGGCACGCCACCAGTCATCAGGATCTTGTTCAGCCCACGTCCCGTTGAAAAAACGCGAAGGATAGCTCACGGTTACGCTGGCAACCTGCTGACCTGTTTCCGTATAAAGCGTCGCCTTATTGCCACTCGTACCCACGTCATGGGCTAAAATATGGCGCATGGTACCTCCTTTTTTTCCCCGATGTTGTTTTTTCGTCACCTTCGCCGACAAAAACGCCAGACCTGACCCCATGCGATTTCCCCGGGCATGGGATCAAACAGAATGGAAGTACGTTACCATACCCCCAGAAAAACCTCAATCGTGAATCCGCACGGATCGTGAAGATTTAGGCGTGCGCGCGATCCAGCAGGACACGGATCGCCGTGAGTAACTGGCTGCTTGAGAACGGTTTTTGTAAAAACATACAGAGGTCGTCGTGATGCGAGAACCCAATCAACTTGCTGATCGCCAGGCCACTGCAGAGCAAGATCGGCAACTGCGGGTTTTCGCTACGCAAACGTGAAACCAGCGCAACGCCATTATCACCAGCATGAAGCACGTCAAAAAAGATAAGCTGAATCGGCTCACTTTTCTGCTGGAAGACCGCGACGGCTTCATCAACCGAAGGTACAGTAAGCAGGCGATATCCTGCGGTGGTCAAGATACGCGCATTCAACAGACGAACGGGCTCCTCATGTTCAACATAGAGGATCAATTCGCCATGTCCCCCTGCCATATGCCCATGATCCTTGACACAGGACTTCATCGCGGCGCGTTTGCTGCCTTCATCGTATGCAGGCAAATAGACGTGGAAGGTTGTCCCCTGTTTCTCCTCTGTTTCAACCGCAATCCAGCCCCCTGACAACTCGACAATGCCACCCACAACCGAGAGTCCTAATCCCGTTCCATTTTCTTCACCTTCCTTTGTGAAAAAAGGTGCGAAGATCTTCGCCGCGTTTTCCTTTGAAATCCCCGCGCCTTTATCCGCAACAGAAAGGCAGACGTAGGTACCGGGAGGGGCCACCCAGCGCCCTTGACGCTGCTCTTCGGTAAAAACGACCGTGCGGGTACGAATACCGATCCATTTCGTTGCGCAGGAGGATACCGCATCGCGCGCATTCAACACCAGATTCATGATGACCTGATTGATGTGCGCACGATCGGCAAACGTTGTCCGCAACTGGCTATCAAGATCCAGCTCAATCGTAATTTCAGGGCCCAGAACACGGCTAAGAAAGTTCTGTAATTCCTTGATTTGCACATTCACATCCAACGCTTCGCGCTGTTCCGCACCCCGCCGTCCAAAAGCTAACAGCTGCTGCGTCAATTCGCGCGCCCGATGCGCACACTTGATAATTTCCTGCAAATTGCCGCGCATGTTGGGAACCGCAGGCAGTTCATCGCCCAGTAACTCAGCAAACCCAAGAATACCTTGCAGCATGTTGTTGAAGTCATGCACAATGCCGCCGGTCAGCCGTCCGAGCGTATCCAGCCGCTGCGAATGCATCAGCTGCTGCTCAAGCTGCCTATCGTGGGTAATATCCTGGAAAATGGCGACATATCCCTGAACAACATGGGTGCTGTCAAATACGGGGCTGACATGGACATAGAGCACAAGGGGCGAGCCGTCCGCCCGCGCACACGAAATCTCGCCGCCCCAGATTTCGCCCTTTTCCAGACACCGCAAAAAGTGAGCCGTCGTATCAGAATAAAAGAGGGAGGGACAGGCCTCCGCAGGCGTTTTTCCCAGCACATCCCCGGCACAAGTTCCCGAAATCTGGTAAAAAGCGGGATTGGCGTAAAAGATGCGGAACGAGGTGTCCATCATCTGGATGCCGTTTTGCATATGCTCCACAACGTGAGCCAGCCGCAAGACCTGATTGTTTTTCTCCACCTCAGCGGTCACATCCACCATCCATGCAACGCAATACTCCACCTCATGCGTCTCATGCCGGATATAGGAGACCGACATGCGGATCCAGTGGTTACCACCGGACTTCCGTGCAGCCATAAAAGTCTCGGTCCACTCCAGTCCGTGTTGAACCGCATGCAAGAACCGTGCGGTCACATCCGCATCCACTATTTTATTTTGCGGGAAATCAACCAGCGATCGACCGAGCATCTCCGACCGCGAGAATTCCGCAAGCTTCTCATAGGCGTCATTCACATAGATAATCTTCCAGGATCGATCAAAGATCAACACTGCGCCTGTTGACTGTTCAATGGCGGCCTTCATCCGTTTGAAGGCATCGACGCGCTGCA
>CAZMLC010000048.1:6143-17536 GCA_964567125.1 uncultured Akkermansia sp. | reverse complement strand
ACCTCGCGCGTAACATCTCGCGAAAGCGCGACATAATACTGAATCGCCTGCTGCTGATCCCGTATCGCCGTTACCGAAAAATCGCGAATATACGACGTGCCGTCTTTACGCACACAGGGGAACTGGCCGCTCCAGCCATTTTCCGTTTCAAGCAAGGTCGCAATATCGCCACCGATGAACTGATGCGGCTGTTGACCAAGCATTTCCGCCTTGGAGTACCCGCACATACGCTCATACGCCGCATTGACATACACGATACGAAGCTCGTGGTTGCAGATCATGACCCCTTCCGCGGTATTATCCATTGCATGCGCTTGCAGGCGTGTCTCCGCAGTACGCGCAACGATTTGACGTTCCAGCGAACGCTGCTCGTTCTCCAACTGGTTCATCAGCGTCACGACGCGATCCGCTGTTTCGTCAAACATGCGCGCAATATGTCCGAGTTCGTCAGATCTCCGCGTGTGCGTACGCGCCATCAGGTCACCGTTTTTAAATGCATCCATGACGCCGCAGATCGTTTTCGTCGCGCGTAGAATCTGACTTGCCGCCCACGCGGCCAAGAGCCAGACAACGCCGATTATGATTGGCACCCAGAGCAACACGCGACGCAAAAGATCGTTGCGCACCTCATAGATCTCAGCCATATCGCGGTTCACGATAAAAATCCATTTCAGCTCAGGCATATACATATAAGCACCCAGCACACCAGCACCTTTATAATTGATACCCTGTACAACATCGGTATCTTTTCTTGACCAAGCGCGATACGCATAATCAAGACAGCCCAAAGCTCACTTTCCGGATTGTCGTTTTTGAAATAGGGCTGGGTTACCGAAAAGCTCAATTCCCGCAATACAGGCCCGACATGAATATTGCTCACGCTAAACGCGCGCGTTTTACGCACAGCGTTGAATTCGGGCTGCGTCGACCCATCCATGCCCGCTGCAAGTCCATTGACCGTTGACTGAAGAATCTTACCCGTTGAGGCATCGATCAGAATCAAGCCGCGCATATCCGTGTGCGCACGGCAAAAGGCCTCCATATGCTGCTGGATATCGCGCGTCTCCGCGCCAGTCCAGGTCCCATCACGGAGATCGGAAAACAAAATCCCATGCCAATATTGGAAATTCGCCTTTTTTTCCGCAACCCAGCTGCGAAGATGCTGGACGCGGTTGTCGCGCATCAATCTCAGTTCATCGGCATGCGATTGGTATAGACGTTCGGAATACGCCGTATAAAAGATAAATACGGCCACACTAACAGAGGTCGTGGCTACGAAAAAAAAGGAGTATCGTTAACCGAAACGCGAGGCTATTGAACCATTTCATCCTCATAGTGATATCCGCATTGGTCCAAGCACATCGCACAGACATGATATGCTCCACACACGTTCGACTGGCGCGCATATGCAACCGGCACAAACAAACGATCAGTACAGCAGCAACACACCGGCAGATTTATACCGTCATCGTCCGAAAACTGGTGGGCGCGGTGGGGGTCGAACCCACACGCCTTGCGGCACAGGAACCTAAATCCTGCGTGTATGCCAATTTCACCACGCGCCCAGACTTTGCGTTATACTCCGTTGCACACAATGGGTTTTATACGTTAAATGAAGGTGATATTAACAGATTATATCTTCCATCCGCAAGTCAGAACAACGTCAAATCGGCGCAAACGGCAGCATCCCGCTTATGAGGATGCGGAAGTGACTTTCTGCCATCCCCAATAGACAGTCCACCCCGCCAGCACACCGAATATCGTATACATCAGGCCATGCAAGAGTCGCACACGCTTTTCAGATGCCGTAAGCGCCAAGGGATCCGCGCTGTTTGCGGAGACACGTTCCGCAGACACGCCATCCTCGGCCATATCGCCGGATGCTGAAACACCGGCACGGATCTCCTGAAACGTCATGCGGTGCTGTCCCTGGACCCGCGTTTCAGCCTCGGCCTGAAGCGCCTTTTGCTCTTCCAGTACGCGGGCATAGGCGACATCGCTCGCTTCGGCGGTCGCGCGTTGAAACTCTTTCTGATCCAAGACCTCTGAGGACGGCGACACCGCCTGTTCAACAAGGGCATATGCGCTACAGCCGATCAAGCAGATGTTCAGGACCAGCAGGTATTTCCATGCATACATCGTGCACCTCTATTCTGCATACGTGAGCTCCTGCCAGGAGACAACGCGTGGCATAGCCACGGATAATGGCAGGTAAATAAAAAAATTCATTCCGTCCTGGCTCTGCGCCGCCAGACGGATATCCCAATTCATACGCAAGGCGGTTGAATAAATAATCGCCTCGTCACGGCAGACCAGCGAACCATTGATTTTACAATTCCCGACGGTTCCCATAATGGCGTGATTGTTGTACAACACGGCATCGACCTGCGAGATTGTTGTCGCTAAGTCCTGAATCGTTTTATCTCCGACGCGACTTTCATAATACTTGCTGGAGGTCGTCCCATAGACCGGCTTGTAATTCTTTGTGGTCACCGTGATTTTCCGGCCCCCATCGTTTGCGGTATAGTCGCCATTGAAGGTCGCAGGGTAACCAATCCCGGCATCGCTGCTGTCACACGCGTATGCATTCACAAAAGGAGGCTTAATATATCCTTTCACACTGTTGAGCCACGATGAACTCGTGTAATCGCCCAAAACAATGTTGCCTTTTGCGGCGAGGCCGAGCATATCCTTCGATTCATTCTTTGTCGCAGTATTGGCAGGCGAAGTGTCCGGCTTATTCCACACAGGCGGATTGTCGTAGGTGATGTTCCCCACAATATGAATATTGCGGCCGGCATAGATCACGCCTTGACCTTTGACCGTACCCTTGATCACGACATCACGCTCCACCACAACAGGGCCATCAATGATAATCGGCGATGTCGTTCCATCCAAAACAAGGCATCCCTCATCCGCCGAAACAACCCCCGTTGCCGCAAAGGAGGGCCCCACACCATTGTAGTACCCATCAACCACTGTTTTTCCGCCCTGCTTGATGCTGCCACCGCTGGATGTTGCAATCTGTTTGTACACGCTCAAGTCACCCAAAAACGGCATGTCCACGGTTTGCTGATAGGCATTGAGCACGCTTGTGCCATCATACCCGAATTCCCACAGCGTGCCATTCAGCGAGGTTGGACTCGTCGGACGGGCCCGTGTTTCATCGGTTGACCAGTACCCATTGAGCGTCTGATTCCGCGTACGCCCGCCACCGGAAACCGTAATTGATCCCGCAGCCCCAAGCGTCGTGTTAATGGCGGCATACGCATTGCCATTGAGCAAGGAGTAACTATCGAGCAGCATATTGCCATTGGCGCGAATGTCGCCGTTCGCCGTAACGCCGCTCCCTTGAAACCAACCATAGTTGTTGACAAAGTAGGCGTAATCGAATACGCGGGAACGATCCATGGCGAATTCCACGACCGTTTGGAGTGTGCGCGTACTTGCGATCCCCGTGGGCCCGATACACTGGGCCTGCGCTTCCAAGGTCACCCAGACATACGGTTTACTCGTCCCGCTGGATGCGGTCACGTTACTGACGCGGACCGAGACAACCCCGCCATTGATCTCCTGATTCTGAATCAACGCGCAAACCGGCGCCGCGGAACCAATCGAACTTTCGCCGTACGTGCTGAACCATTGCAAGGGCGTGATTACGCCGGGATTGTTTTTTACGTAGACGACAAAAGCGTTGTAGATGTTGATGATCTGGCGATCCAGCGCAGTCTGAGCAGAAAAGCGACACCGCGCAAGATCCAGAAAAACCGCACTCTGACGCGAAGCCGTCGAGATGTATTGATGCATCCCGATAATGACGCCACACACCAGTAACATTCCGAGTACAACGCTCGGAAGAATAAAACCTGATTTTTTGCTGCTTGAACCCATATTCCGCCCTAATTATTTAAAAACGGTGATACGACCTCTTGCCTTAACTGATACTGACGGGGCCCTTGTTGAATCATCAAGTCGAGCGTCACGTTCATTTGATTTCCCGACTCCGACAACGAAAAAACCTGATCCGAGGAAAAACGCGCACTCGGCATCGCCAGCTTGGCCGCTTTCCCGCGATCGGCATGCATCTTTTTGTTTTTGACCGACAATGTTGTTTTCGGTCCGGAACTGTACATACGATACTTCACCGTGTCGCTTTTCTTTTTCGGATTCGTCGGCGTGTTGTATTCCATACACCCCCGACTTACATTCATTAGGCCGCCCTCGCCCTCCACCACGTTAAAGAGCAGCTTCTCGCGCAGTAACTGCGCCTGCACGCTCAGCTCCACATCCGCGATGGTTGCCTCATAAAGGCGTTGCGCCGTAATCATCGCCAGAAAGAAATAGGCGCTGAGCAGACTTGTCAAAGCCGTGCTGACCATCAGTTCAACGAGTGTAAAGCCGCGCACATGTGAGACATCGGACCGTTTATCTCTCTGAATTGTTTTCATCGCACTCCTTACCGAAAAACGTTACGGATCACACGTTGCCGCTCAATGACCAAGGGTTGCGCGAGACGCCCTTCGCCCCCCATGGTCAGACGATTCCATACGACATCGCTCTGGATGATCCAATGCGTAACCGGTATCCCCACCGGCGTAACGGAAAACCAGCTCATGGCCTGGCCTGCTCCAAATGCGCTGGTTTGATTCGTGGTCACGACCGTCCAACGCCCCGTTGCAACATTGATCGTTTCAAACCAGGTCGTCGGCCGATTAAAGACTTCCCACGCCGTATCGTACGCGATGGTGTTGGCCGCAATGCGCCAGCGAATATCGGCCGCCACACGCCGGTAAAAAAGTAAGGCCTCAATGCCGGCTAGAAAGAGCAACATTACAATGCTCGATGCAATCATAAACTCGATCACGGTAAAACCGCGTCGCATTGAATAATCATTCTGTTTCATACGCATCAATCCAGATGCGCAGCGGTACCACACACGGATCCGTCTGCACACAAAATCGCTATTTTTTCCCAGTCCAACATACCGGCAGCAGGCTCCAAAGCAGAAGCCAAGTCGCTCAGAAACTGCCGCCGAGAAACCTCCCGAGCCCCAAACCGGGCAAGATGCTCCGTCTTGACCTGACAATCAATCAGATAACATCCCTGCGCCTTTAACGCGCAAACCAGACGCGCAAAGGCGCATTTACTCGCATCCGCAACCGCGGCGAACATCGACTCCCCATAGAAGCAGCGCCCAAGGGAAACGCCGTACAGCCCGCCCACCAGTGCGCCCGCCTGCCACGCCTCCACCGAGTGCGCCATCCCCGCCCGGTGAAGCGCACAATAGGCCCGCTGAAGTTCCGGCGTAATCCACGTTCCCTCTTGGTCCGGACGCTTGCTTAAACGACACTGCTCGATAACACGTTCAAAACAAACATCGATTGTATAGGTAAATTGTGCTTTTTTTAAGATCCGTTCCAGGCTCCTCGGCACGCGAAAGGCTTCCGGATAAAGGACAAAACGGGGATCAGGCGACCACCAGGCGCGCGGCGCCTCCTCAATCGGCCAAGGGAAAATGCCCTGCGCGTAGGCACGGACAAGACGTCCGACACTAAAATCGCCGCCAATCGCCAGAAGACCGCCAAATTCGGTTGCCTCTTCCGGATCAGGAAAAGCATGCGATCGCGAATCCAATCGATAAATGGGCATTCCCGAACACCTTAAATTTTTTCTACATGCGCCTGTACGCCAGCATTCCGCAATTGCACCACGTGGGTATCCGCCAACATGAGCACCTCCACCTCGGCAATCGCCCGACCACGAACATGCGCTTCAGCCATGATTTTTACAGCCAGTTCAACGGGATGTCCAAAAATGCGCATCAGGCAGGCCACCACATGTTCACACGTGTTTACCTCATCGTTAAAGATAACGACTTGATGCATCGATTCAAGGTCAAGCTCCCCAAAACAGAATTGTTCTGGTTGGTTTTCATTCATAAAACGCATGCCCTTAAACCCACTTTATGCATCGCCTGCCTATACAAGACATAGAGGAGTTCAAATTTAAATACAGATACATCATAGCACATTCGCCATCCGCTGTCAAAAACCGTGATGCACTTATTTTGCGTGCGTATTTGAATGGACTTTCAGCGCGTTTCTCCAGTATGATAACTAGTTAAGGGTATGAAAATAATAGGACGATCGCCGATCGCGCGATCGCACAAAGGGGAATTATGACCATCACGTTACGCCTGTGCACAGCAGTGCTTTTGCCTTTTTCACTGATCGCGGCCATTGAACCGCTCGCGCTCGATTCCGCTGCGAATACGGCTTTCAGAGATGACCAGCCCAATGACCGTACCGGCGGCTGGGTCGACCTCGGCAGTAACGACCTGCGCGATATTCCACACGGCTCCCTGTTGGCTGCAGGCATTCCCTTTTCAATTTCCGCGCATACGGATCAGGCCTGTATCGTGCTCGGCGGTCCGACGCGCAGTTATCTCCCGAAAAAAACCACGCTCGCTGTTGATCCGCAACGTTCCGGCAAGACGCTCTACCTGCTGCATGGCGCAGCCTTTGTCCCGGAGGCTCAGGCCATGGCCGGCATCCTCACGATCGAGTACGCCAATGGCAAAAAGAAAGAGTTCCACGTGCGCCAGAACCGCGATGTCGCGGACTGGCAAAAACCCACGGGATATAAGAATTGCGCCCGCGCGTGGACAACCTATAACGCCAACACCCAAGTCTCGCTCTTCGTCTCGAAGTTTGCCTTAGAGAGCGCCCCTGTCGCACGCATTGTTTTCGAAGCCAAGGAAGCCACCTGGATGATCGCCGCAGTGAGTCTCGGCGATGACGCCATGCTGCGTCCCATCCTTCCCAACCTCGCCATCACGCAGACCGTTAAACCTGCCCCCGCGCTGACCGCAGCGCTGCCCGTGGAGACCAACACCGCGACGCCACGCAATATCATCCTCCTCATCGGCGACGGCATGGGCCACGGTGCGCTCCGCCTTACCTCGCTCGCCACGCGCAATGCGGATGACCAGCTCGTTCTCCAGCAGATGCCCTTCAACGCGCTCTGCACCACCTATTCCTTCTCCGATGAGGTCACCGACTCCGCAGCCTCCGGCACAGCCATCGCCTGCGGCCAGAAAACCAAGAACGGCATGATCGCCACCTCGCCGACAGGCCAGCAGCTCGAATCCGCCGCCACGCTCGCCAAGAAACAGGGCCGCTCCATTGGTATCATGACCAGCGACTCGCTCCTCGGTGCAACGCCGGCCGTCTTCTATGCACACAACAAGAGCCGCGGCTCTTATCAGAATATCGCCAACGATTCCCTTCTGAGCACCTTCGACATCCTGATCGGTAACGCGGGCGGACTCGCCTGGTTCCTTCCTAAGAGTGCCTCCGGCAGTAAACGCAACGATGACCGCGCCCTTCTCCCTGAATTCTCAGCTCAGGGCTATATGGTCATCACCAACATCAGCAGCTTCGCACAGGTTCCTGCACAACAGAAGGTGCTCGGCTTCATCGACTACAAGGGCGAACTCTCCTCAGAACCCTGCCTCGCCCAGTTGCTCGATACCGCGCTGACTCGACTGAACGCCAATCCCAAGGGGTTCTTCATCATGCTCGAATCCAGTATGCCCGACTCGGGCGGTCACGGCAACAAACCCGACCTCACGATCATGGGCACGACACAGATCGACTGGGCGGCCCGCGCCGCGCTTGAATTCGCCCGCAAACATCAGGATACGCTCGTCCTCGTCACCGCGGACCACGAAACCGGCGGCATCCAGAGCATCCGCACCAAAACCGGCGCGCTCACGCTGCGCTACACGACCACCAGCCACACCAGCACCCCGGTCGACCTCTATGCCTTCGGCCCCAGCGCCCACCGCATCGCGGGCAATATCGACAACACCGACATCGGCAAACTCCTCCGCGAACTGCTTGCAAAGTAGCACGGAGCCATCGTCAACTTCTGAGAAAACCAGTATGAAACACACATTGTTCCTCTTCGCTCTTGCGCTCGGTCTGAATGTCAGCGCAGCGTTGCGCCCGGTCGACTATGTCGAACCGCGCATTGACACAAAAAATTCGCGCTGGATCTATTTTTCATCCGCGTGCCGCCCCTTCGGCATGGTTAACCTCTCACCGGATACCGCGCTGGAGAATGACTGGGGATCGGGGTATCTCTACGACGAACCCTTTATCCGTTGCTTCAGCCATATCCACGCCTGGCAACTTTTCGGCATCCCTGTCATGCCGGTGCGTCAACTGGTTGTCGACAAGGATCTGACCGAGGCGAATAAGGCCAGCTTCTCCCACGACGATGAAATCGTCAAGCCCGGGTATCACAAAGTCTATCTGCGCGATCGCGCCATCACAGCGGAATTGACCTGCACGACGCGCGTCGGCTTCCATCGCTACACCGAGACCTCAACGCTGCTGATCGATCTCAACCGCTCCATGGGCAAGGAGAACAAGATCCTCGCATGCAGTTTAAAACAGTGCTCCCCGAAGGAGTTTGAGGGATTCGTCGTAATGGGGCCGACCACCCGCCGAGCCAAGCCGTTTACGGCCTATTTCATTGCCCAGCTTGATCGCGCCACGACATTGAAAACCGTGGCGGGCGAGGTCCGCGACTGCATCACCAACGCACCTTTGCTTTTGGTTGCCGAATCAGCAAAGACGCCGCTCCTGCTCAAGGTGGCGCTCTCCTACACCAGCCTTGCCGCGGCGCGCAACAACATGACAGCGGAATTGCCAGGCTGGGATTTTGATGACACGACGCGCGCGGCGCTGGATGATTGGAACGCCTGGCTCAGCCGCATCGAGGTCGAGGGTGGACGCCACGATCAGCGCGTCAAGTTCTACACCGACCTCTGGCATGCCCTGCTCGGACGCCGCATTGTCAGCGATGTCGACGGCGCTTACCTGGACAACACCGGCAGCAGTCCGGTCGTCCGGTTCTGCAAACGCGGCCCGGATGGCAAACCGCTGCATACGCATCACAACTCGGATGCGCTCTGGGGCTCGCAATGGTCGATCCAGAATCTCTGGGGACTCGCCTATCCTGAAATCATGAGCAGCTTCTGCAACACCTACATCGACATGTACAAAAACGGCGGCCTGATTCCGCGCGGTCCGGCCGGCGGGGACTACACCTTCGTGATGGTGGGTGATCAGGCCTGTAACTTCATCACCTCCGCCTATGCACAGGGCATCCGCGATTTCGATATCGATGCCGCCTACGCCGGTCTGCGCAAGAACGCCTTTGTCGGCGGCATTCGCGACCGAGCCGGCTATGAGACAGGACCCAAGCCCGCAGGCGGCGGCATGCGCTTCTACGAGAAACTCCATTATGTTCCGCTCCACAGCGAAGGCAAAAACTGGCATCGCGAAGGCGCAGGGCAGACCATGGAGTACACCTTCCAGGACTGGTGCCTCTCGCAGTTTGCAACCGCGCTCGGCAAAACCGAGGATGCCAAACTTTTTGCGGAGCGTTCACTCGGCTGGACCAATCTCTTTGATGCCTCAACCGGCTACATCCGTCCGCGCGAACTCGATGGTTCGTGGTACAAGAAATTTGAACCCGTGGTCAAGGGCTTTTCCGCGCGCGGCTTTGTTGAGGGCAACAGCGCGAACTATACCTGGTTCACACCGCATGCCTACGCTACGCTGGCGCAACTGATGGGCGGCAAGGAGGCTGCGGCCAAACGGCTCAATGAACAGTTCCAGCGCGCACGCGATCGGCGCTACAATGCGAATGGCAAGACCCATGCCGATCCCTGGATCGATTACGGCAACCAGCCGGGCACCCAGATGGCCTATGTTTTCAACCACCTCGGCAAGCCGTGGCTGACGCAGTATTGGGCCCGCGAAGTGAAGGAGATGACCTTTGGCGGCACAACGCCGTGGAGCGGCTATAACGACGACGAGGATCAGGGCCAGATGGGCGCCGTCAGCGCCATGCTCGCCCTGGGCCTCTTTGACATTGAAGGCGGCTCGCGGCAAACCCCGCGCTATGAACTCTCCGCGCCGGTCTTTGATAAAATCACGATCCACCTGAGCCCCACGTACTACGCGGGTAAGACCTTTGTGATCACGGTCGCGAACAACCGCGTCGAACATCCCTACATTCAAACCGCGTCGCTCAACGGGCAACCGCTGAAACAGTACTGGTTCAACCAAGCGGAACTGAAAAAAGGCGGCACGCTGGCATTGACCGTCGGCGCTGAACCTAACATGCAGTGGGGCGTTGAAGACTAAATCCAAAAGGTAGAACACCATGAAAATCGCGTCTCTTTTCACGCTGGTCCTCGCCCTGTTCCTCTACGGATGCACGCAGGAAAAGGGTATTACCTTTTTTGTCGCACCCACAGGTCATGACGCAAACCCCGGCACGAAACAACAGCCCTTTGCCACGCTGACGCGCGCGCAACAGGCACTTCGTGAAGCGCGGCGCGCAGCCGCGGCAACGAGCAATCTCGTTCCCTGCACCGTCTATCTCCGCGGCGGCACCTATGCGATCACCAACGCGCTCCGCTTCACGCCAGAGGAGAACGGCAGCGCGGCTGCGCCGATCACCTATGCGGCCTATGCGCAGGAACAGCCCGTCATCAGCGGCGGTATTACCTTGCAGGGAACGTGGACACCTGTACCCGGCAAGCCCTACTGGCAGCTTGTGATTCCAGAGGCCAGCAGCAACCGCTGGGTCTTCAACACGCTCCACGTGAACGGTGAATCGCGTCTACGCGCACGCACGCCGAACTGGGGCGAGAAACCGTTGCGCGCAGAGGGCCGCGAGCCCGGCGGAGATCCCCGGCAAGCCCTGCGGTATTACGCCGGCGACATTGATCCGCGCTGGACGAATCTCACGAACAGCGATGTTGTCCTGCTCTGCTCCTGGACACCGACGATCCATCGCATTACGGAGGTCATCCCGGAACGCCGCGCCATCCGTTTCCATAGCTCCCATGTCCGCACCGTCGATGCCTGGGAGACGCATTTCCGCTACTATCTCGCGAATGTGTTCGAAGCGCTGGATCAACCCGGCGAATGGTATCTGAACCGCACGACAGGCACGCTCTATTACTACCCGATGCCCACTGAAGATATGCACCGCGTAACCGTTGTTGCGCCGCTGCTGAAGTCGCGCCTCGTTGAGTTCGTCCCGGATTTCAAGGCCCTCCGCTTTATCGAGCACCTTCATTTCCGCGATATCACGTTTGCGTACGTTGATGGCGACCTCGACACATACAATGGCATGTACCGTCAGGGCCACATGTTTCTCACATCAGCCATCGTGGCGCACGGATTGCGCAACAGCTCCTTTATCGGCTGCACCTTCAGCCATCTCGGCGAATACGCCATGGAACTTGCCGATGCCTGCCGTTCGGTCATGATCCAGCGCTGCCACTTCTGGGATCTCGGCGCGGG
>CAZMLC010000048.1:4621-6043 GCA_964567125.1 uncultured Akkermansia sp. | reverse complement strand
CCTGGACTGCGCGCCCCGATCGTCGACAGCAACCTCTACTATACCGTCGGCACTGTCAGCAATATGATCTTCGCCGGCACTCCCTTCGCAACGTGGCAGCAACAAGGTCTGGATAGACATTCCGTCGTCGCGGTTTCCGAACTGATGGCGCCGCAAGCCGGCGATTTTGAATTCAAGGCCAATGCCGCCAGCTATGCAACAATCCAATTCACCCCGATCACGGATGAACTGCGCAAAGCAGGCCTTTACGGTGATCCTGCATGGAGCGCGCTGGCGCAGAATTTTACGGTACGCACACCTTCGGCGACCTGGAGCGAAGCCGATCTCGTGAAACTCGCTTCGATCAGCTTCGACGCAAACCTGCAGAAGGTCGGCGAGACCCCCACGGGGTTCCAGTTGACCGAGCAAAAAGACGCTGGCTTTGCCATCACGCGGGAACGACCGGGAATCACAGGACCGCAGTGCATCAAGGCCACGGACAAAAAGGGGTTGCCGCGCGCGTTTTATCCCTACCTCGCCTATGCGCCGCGCGGTGTGAAAAGCGGCAAAATTTCCTTCTCCTGCGCGCTACAGCTGCCCGCAACGCAGGCGGTACCGCTCACGCTTGAATTCCGCGGCAAAGGCCATACCAAGGACATTGGTCCACAGCTCTCCATCTCGGCCACGGGTGCGCTTCAGGTGGCAGGCCAGACGCTTGCCACACTGCCTGCCGACGCGTGGACGGAACTGACCATCACCTTCACGCTGGGCGCAGCAAAAACGTACGACCTGACGCTGACGAACGCCGCAGGCAGGAAGAGCTTTACCCTGCCCTTCAAGAACGAGACCTTTGATCAGATCACCTGGATCGGCATCGTGGCCAATGCGGACGCGGACGGCTGCTTCTATCTCGATGCCATCCAGTTTAAGCTGCTCTAGCGCCGCGCAGTCGGACAGAGATCCGTTAGGGGGCACTGCGAACAGTCGGGATCGCTGGCGGTACAGAAATCGCGTCCCAGAAAGATCATGTTCACATGGAGCGAGATCCGGTCATTCAGCGGAACCAGCGCCTGAATCGCATCGACCAGCTTTTGCTTGGGAGCGCCGCCCTTCTGATCGGGAATCCATCCCAGACGCTGCGAGATACGCCAGATGTGCGTATCCACGGCAAAGACCGGCGCCAGCAAGCCAAACTGCAGAAAGCAGCGCGCCACCTTGATGCCTACGCCCGGCAGAGCCACGAGGCAGGCCTCGGCCTCCTGAATCGGCATGGCGCGCAGCGGTTCCAAGGTGATCGTGCCGAAGCGTTCCTTCAGCATCTGCCAGCTCTTTTGAATATCAGAAGCCCGGCGCATGGAGAATCCGCTTGGACGCAAGGGTTTGGCCAAGGCCTCGTGCGAAGCCGTTAAGACCGATTCCTGCTGAGGAAAAGCAGCCTTGAAC
>CAZMLC010000048.1:0-4521 GCA_964567125.1 uncultured Akkermansia sp. | reverse complement strand
GGCTTGACCCAGATGTTGCGGAACTCGATTGGATCATTGTGGTATTGAAGTTTGATCGGCTGCATCACAGGATGCGGACTCAGCGTGGCGCTACGCTTCAACGTGGAACCGTCGATCTCGACAGCATCCTGGACCTTGACACCGTTGAAAACAACGGTAAAGGTCGGCTTACGGGCAACTGAACCATCCGCATTGAATTTTGGTGCGAGAAAGGTGATGTCATAGCTCTGCCATTCGCCTTGCGGCAGAGCCGGATTGCAGGTCGGAGCCGAACGTTGGTAAACAGCGCCCGCCATGCATTCGCACGAGGTGTTGGAGGCGTTGTTAAACGACTCCAGGATCTGGATTTCATACCAACCCTTTTTCGGCATAAAGATCACGCCGCTGTTCGCGCCCTTCTGGCCCATGGCAACGCGGTCTTTAGGCACGCGCCACTCCAGATGCAGTTGCACAGAGCCAAATGCCTTCTTCGTCAGCAGATCCGTCGCGGTATCGATCCAGACGCCCTCTTTCACGGGCCAGATCACGCCGCCCTTCGCTTTGGGTTTCTCCGCGACCCAGTTGGCTTCAGCCGATGCCATCGTGCCGTCAAAGAGCACCTCGGCGCCCTGTGGCGGCTTGGCGAAATCAGGCGTTCCCTGCACTTTTTTCACGCCAAACATATCCCCCGCCACTTTCGGATTCGGCGGATTCGCAAACGCAGTACCCAGCGACACAAGCGCCATCATAGCGACCAAAACGTTCTTCATCTTTTTTCCCCTTGTTGAATGTTTTCAATACGTGCGCATTAGCTTATCACATGCGCCCCCTACTGGCTATAGGAAGCCGCAGCGGAAACCTCCCTTGCATTTTGCCGCATTTCGCGTTACGCTACTGCACACAATGTATTCGCATTCTGTTCGACACCGTAACGAGAACACGTATGACTTTTGACCTTGATTATCTGCGCACGAAAAAAGCCTTTATCTGCGACATGGATGGCGTGATCTACCACGGCAACCAGATTTTGCCCGGGGCGGCTGACTTCATCGCCTGGCTGCAAAAGGAGCAGAAGGCGTTCCTCTTCCTGACGAACAACAGCGAGCGGACACCGCGCGAATTACACGAGAAGCTGAAGTGGATGGGACTGAATATCGGCGAGGAACATTTCTATACCAGCGCGCTGGCGACAGCTGCGTTTCTCAAGTCGCAGAAGCCGAATGGTTCCGTCTATGTGATCGGCCAGGCCGGCGTGATCAATGCGCTCTACGACGCGGGGTTTACGATGAATGACCGCGATCCGGATTACGTGGTGATCGGTGAGAGCGCGGAGTATTCCTATGCCAAGATCTGTCGCGCGGTTCATCATATCCGCAATGGTGCCTGCCTCATCGGGACCAATCCCGACCTGACCGGTCCTGTGGAGGGCGGCATCATCCCTGCAACGGGCGCGCTCATGGCTCCGATTGAGCTGGCGACTGGTGCGAAGGCCTACTTTGTAGGCAAACCCAATCCGCTCATGATGCGGCACGCGTTGAAGAAGTTCGGTCAACAGCGCGAAGACACCGTGATCATCGGTGACCGGATGGATACGGACATCATTGCCGGCATTGAGTCCGAGATCGCGACGGTGCTCGTCCTCAGCGGCGTCACGGCGCAAGCGGATGTCAGCCATTTCGCCTATCGTCCTGATCTGATCTTGAATTCCGTTGGCGAGATCTGCCCCTAAGTGACTCCATGTCGATTCTATTTTACCTGCTTGCCTGCTCAACCTTAACGCTCTCCCCGGGACCGGATGTATTCTTTGTCCTGTCAAAAGGCATGGAGAGCGGCCGACGCACCGCGCTCGCTACAGCCTGGGGCATGTGCAGCGGCTGTTTCGTTCACACCTTTGCCGTAGCAGCAGGAATCTCCGCGCTGTGCCTACGCTCGCCGCAGGCCTTTCTGGCGTTGAAGATTGCCGGTGCAGGCTACCTCATTTATCTCGCCTACAAGACTGCCACAGCACCGCATGCCGTTATCCAGCGAACACCGAAAACAGGTTCGTTCTGGTCGGCCTACCGCAACGGACTCCTGATGAACCTGCTAAACCCCAAGGTCGCGCTCTTTTTCATCGCCTTTCTGCCGCAGAATATTGACAAGAGTTCCTCCACGCCTATCGCCTTGCAGCTCGTGATGCTTGGACTCCTCTTTACCGCACAGGCCTTCTTCTGGTTCACAGGGTTGGGTTACTTTGCCGGCACCATCGGACGCAGCATCCAAGGCAATCCGCAATTCATGCGCGGACTGCCCTGGATCTCCGCCTCGATCCTCTTTCTGATCGGGATATCCATCCTCTTTGTTCGCTGATCCGAACGCCTAAAAGCAACGAAGGTCATCGTAAAAAATCTGAGAATGACAATTGACCTTATTTTAACCACTGTTTTCCGCACGCATTAAATCGGTTAATTTTATTTATAAATATCTTATAAACAACGTGTTATAATTTAATATTATCTGCACGTGCAGCACGATGAATGAACAATGATGACAAAATGATGAATGTTGACTTGACCTGAATTGAAAATTCAGGAACAATGAGACCATTCTTTACGACGAACAGGCATCTGTGTTTCTGGAGCACACATGGGAATTGTCATCGATCACGACGCGCGACGGCATAAAATAATCGCAAAATCGATTCAGCTCTTTGCGGAACAGGGCTACGATGGCGTGACGTACCAAAAAATTGCAGACAGTTGCTGCATTGCGCGAACGACCCTGTACAAATATTTCAAAAACAAGCGCCAGATCTTCAACTATGCGATTTGGGAGGTGACGAATCTGCTCGTTGACGAATTCCGTCGTATGACGAATCCGCGCGACACGGTTATTGATCGCCTCGAACGCCTTCTGCTCGGTGTCGTTGATTTTCTCTTTGAACGCCGCGTGCTGTTGACCGTGATTCTTGATTATTTGCTGGCCGCGCAACGTTCCGGACGCAACATCGGACGCACGATCGCAGGACATACCATGGGGTTGCGCCGAATCCTGCATCGTCTCCTTGTGGAAGGTATGCGTAAAGGGGAGCTCAAACCGCTCGATGCGCGCGTCATGACCGAACTCCTCTATTCACAAATGGAGGCGGCTGTGTTACGCTTAACGGTAAGTCAGAACGCAGATCGGCAGGAGTTGACGCAACAGGTCAAGGCGTTCATCGATCTGCTGAAACGCGATGCGTAAACGCCTTTATTAAGGATTGATGATGTTCTTCGTTACCCACGGTTCTGCACGCTTTTTTCTGTGTGTCGCCATGACATCTTTTGTGCTGCATGCGGACAACACTGTCCAGTATAAAACGCGCGCCTACACACCGGGTAAGACAACCTCCCTGAAGACCTTTGAAGCCAAGGACTATCAACCTTCCAAATCGCGCACGCAACGTACTTACGAAACGGAAAAACCATATGCCTCAGACGCAGACTACCAGAAGAGTCAAAAGAGCATAACGGATCGTCCATTCGAAACGCGTAAAGAGGCCGTGGAAAGTAAACCTGCGGAGCATACACTTTATACGCCCAGCGACCGCCAGACACTCATTTCGACCATGTCGGCGAATCCGGCGGTCGTCACCGATGAAAAACCGTTTGAAGCCCAGACCGGTGCGCTAGGCTCGAAAGTCTACAAGGCCGGTGAGAAAAAACCTGAAACCAATCCCCTGCTTCGTCCTAAACAAGGCATCAAGGAACAGGGCGAAAAACCGCAATGACACACGAGACTACGCCTACAGAACGTCGTGCAGCGTGGGGAATTCTACCCTCTGAATGGAAAGCTGTCTGCCAGGAACTTGATTTGCCTGGCTTCCGCGCCACCCAGATCCTCACCGGACTCTATCAGAATTTTGCCGTCTCGTGGTCGGAGATTACCACGCTCTCAAAGGAACTGCGCGAGACGCTAGCCCAGCACATCGAGCTCGAACCCTTGCGCACGGCAACCATCAGCGATTCCCCGGACGGCGTGCAGAAACTGCTGCTCGAATGCCGCGACGGCGAGTGTATCGAAAGCGTCATGATCCCCTCCAAGGACCGCATGACGCAGTGCATCTCCACGCAGGTCGGCTGCAATTTCAGATGCGCCTTCTGCGCCAGTGGACAATACGGGAAGACGCGCAATCTGACCGCAGCTGAAATCGTAGGACAGGTCATGGCCGCCTGCGCCATCATGCGTGCGAAGCAGGCCACCAGTTCCGAAGGCGCGCTGCTTCCGGGAAAGAAGCCACAGCAGCGAGCGGGGGGCGCATTTGAACTGCCGCGCCCCGGCAATATCGTGGTCATGGGCATGGGCGAACCGTTTGATAACTACGACAACGTGTTGCGCGCCCTGCGCATTTTGAATGACCAGCGCGGCATCAATATCGGCGCGCGCCATATCACGCTCAGCACCTGCGGCGTTGTGCCCGGCATACAACGGCTCGCGGAAGAGGGTATCCAATTCGAACTGTCGGTCTCTTTGCACGCGCCGGACAATGCATTGCGCGATCAGATCATGCCCGTCAACAAGCGC
>CAZMLC010000047.1:2211-22202 GCA_964567125.1 uncultured Akkermansia sp. | reverse complement strand
TATTTACGGTGTTGTGTTTATGTGGTTCATCCATGGCGTGGCTTCTGCCGAGACGTTAACTTGGACCGGGGGTGGCGACAGCGATCTGTGGAGTGCTGCCAATAACTGGGGCGGTGTGGTGCCTGTCGGCGGCGAGTCGTTGATTTTTGCTGGGACAACGCGATGTACGAACGTGAACGACCTGGTGAGCGGAACACCCTGTGCGGGAATCACATTCAGCGGTGATGCAGGCGCGTTCAGTCTGTCCGGCGCCCCGATTGCCTTGAACGGCAATCTGATCAATAACAGTGTGCGCGTGCCGCAGATCAATCTGGATATGGCGCTGAGTTCGACGCGGACCGTCAATACTCTCAGCAACAATCTCGTTCTTGCCGGTGTTATCAGCGGCAGTGGCGGCCTGACCAAGGCCGGTGTGAGTACCCTCTACCTCTCGGGCGACAATACCTATGACGGCGTGACGACCGTGAGTTCCGGAGCGATCCGGATTTCACATCCGCATGCGCTGGGGTCGACGCTGGGTGGAACCCTCGTGGCGGCGGATCCGCATCGGTTGGAACTTTCAGGGGGAATTACCGTTTCCAACGAGGCGGTGACGATCATCGGCAAAGGCAACAATAACGGTGCCTTGCAGGTCGTGAGCGGCAGCAACACGTGGGCCGGGCCCGTGATCTTAGGCGCAGCCGATGCGCGCGTCGGCGTGACGCCGAGCAACGGGGTTCTCGTTGTTGCCGGCGTGATTTCGGATGGGGCGAATACGAACAGTTTCGTGGTGCGCAATGCGGATAACGGCGGTCCTACGATCCTTACGAGCACGAACGCGTATAAAGGCGAGACCAAGGTCATTGTCGGGACGTTGCGTTTAGCGGCTGGCGATGATCGGTTGCCGACCAATACCGTGGTGCGTCTGGGGAACAGTTCGAATATCGCAACGGCGACGCTCGACCTCAGCGGGTGTAATCAGACTGTTGCGGGTATCACGCAGGATGGCACAACCATGGCGCGCAAGATCGTCAACAGCGAGACGTCGCTCGTTTCGACCTTGACGGTAAATACGCGCTCGGCGTACACCTATTCGGGGTCACTTTCCGGCAACCTGAACCTCGACAAGGTGGGGCCGAACCGTCTGACACTGGCCGCGTTCAACGATTTCACGGGCGAGGTTGTGGTGCGCGAGGGTGTTTTGCAGATCGCGGCGCCTTCAGCGCTGTACAATGCGACGCTCAATACGGGAAGTGCGCCGATGGGGATTCTTGCTTTTGACACCAACACGATGATCAACGTGGGCGGTGTAATCGGCGCGAATGATCTTGTGCTGACGAACAATGCAGGTTCTCCGATTCATCTGCGTATCCGCGGTGCGCAGACGACGTCCTTTGACGGCCGGTTCCTGCTGGGAAGTGATTTCACGAAAACAGGGACAGGTACCTTTACGCTGAAGCATCCGGCAACATACACGGGACGCACATACTTGGTTGATGGACGGTTGATCATACCATCCGAAGATGTTCTTGGCATTTATCCGGAAGCATTTGTGTCGGATCAGATCATTTTTGATGGCGGCACGCTGAGCTTCGCGAGCAATTTTGTTTTGGAAGCCAGCAACCGCGGCATTACGCTGAATGCTGGCGGTGCAAAGTTCGAGCAGACGGAGGTAAACAGCATTTTTACGGTCGCCAAAACCCTTGTCGGCAGCGGTGGCCTTTGGAAATTGGGATCAGGCGTGGTTACATTGCCGGTTTCGAATGCGTATGACGGAGTGACCACGGTTTCGCGCAGTATTTTGCGCGTGGCCCATAACAATGCGCTGGGGAGTACGCAGGGAGGGACGGTTGTGGACGCCGGAGGCAATCAACTTGAACTCGCGGATGGCGTGCGCGTGATCGGCGAGACGCTGACCATCAATGCCGGTGGCATGACGGTGACTCC
Organism: uncultured Akkermansia sp.; assembly: GCA_964567125.1. Taxonomy (GTDB): domain Bacteria; phylum Verrucomicrobiota; class Kiritimatiellia; order RFP12; family UBA1067; genus CAZMLC01. The sequence continues at coordinate 20,276 of CAZMLC010000047.1, read as the reverse complement.
TGTTCCGCCATCTGCTCCGCAGGTCAACCGCGGTGCCTTGCAGGCCGGTGTCAACGCGACCGCTGAGTGGGCGGGTCCGCTTGTGCTGGGGAACAATTCGGCGCGTGTCGGCGCCCAGAATGGCGGACACTTGATTATCAGCGGCATTGTTTCGGGCAGCAGCGCGGCCAACCCCTTGCAGGCGAGCAGCAATCCCGGCGACCGGGTGAATGGCGTTGAGCTGCGCGGTGCCAACACCTATGCGGGCAAGACCGAACTGGTGCGTGGCGTGCTGGTCATGGGGGCGAAGAACACCCTCCCGGCCACGACGATTGTGAACGTGCACTGGTCGTCCGCGAACAGCAATGAGCCTGCGCTTCTGGATCTCAACGGCTTTGATCAGCAGATTGCGGGATTGCAGAATACGGGGAACAGTGGCAACTATGCTGTGGTGACCAACCGCAGTGCAACGGGTGCGACCTTGACGGTGAATCAGGTGATCGATACCGAGTATAACGGGATCCTCGTCGGCAATCTCGCTTTGGTGAAGGGCGGCGCGGGAACACTGATCCTGACCAACCAAAATAACTATTCAGGATCAACGGTGGTGAACGAGGGGACGTTGCGTCTGGCTGTGAATGACGCCTTGCCAATGACGAACCGCCTTGTCCTTGCGGGGGGAGCCGTGGATCTTGCAGGCTCCGCACAGACCATCGGATCGCTCGACGTGACAGGGTCAAGCACGTTGCAGTTGAACGGCGGTACGCTGACGGTCACTACGCAAACTGCGGATGCATGGAGCGGAAATTTGGTTGTGGAAGGAACATTGGGCGCAACGACGTTGCGGATTCAACCGGCACTGACTGCTGCGCAGCTTGCACACATTCAGTATGAGGGCAGATCCGTTGTCCAAAATGCGCAAGGCTATATTCACAAGTATTACGGCACGACGCTGCTGATCCAATAAACAGCGTGCAATCGTTGCGCGCAATGTTGTCGGTGTCCACTGAAAAAAAAGGTGGCAGAGCCGCCTTTTCGATTTATCCCCAAATCGTTTTTTGCTACGGTGATACAAACACTTAAAAAGGGGGATGACGATGGCGCGTAAACAGTACGGGCGCATGCTCTTTCTGGCATGCCTCATAGTCGGGGGATTGGCTGTAAAGGCGGACGACCGCAATCCGAATACCGCGTGGATGAGCGCAGCGAAGGTCGGTGTATTTATCCACTATCTGCCGCATGCAGGCAACTTTAAGGATGTCGAGAACTTCGATGTGGACGGATTGGTCAAGCAGCTGGTCGCCTTGCGCGTGCGCTATTTTTGCCTGACGCTTGGTCAGAACAGCGGGTACATGTGTTCGCCGAATGCTGCGTATGAGCAGATTGCCGGGTATGCGCCTTTTGCGCGCTGTTCCCAACGCGATTTACCTCTTGAACTGGCGCGCGCGTTGGCGCCGCACAAGATCCGACTGATGCTCTATTTACCATGCCAGACGCCCAACAGCGATCTGCAAGCCGCGCGGGCCTTTGGCATCGACGATGGCAATGCCAAACCGCACGACCGCAAGGTGAACGTGGCTTTCGCCCACATGTGGGCGCGCGTGATTGAAGAATGGAGCGTGCGTTACGGCGATCAGGTTGCCGGCTGGTGGTTTGATGGCGGCTATGCTTGGTGTGGAATCACGGATGAGGTCTGCGCGATCTATGCCGCGGCTGTGAAGAAAGGCAATCCGCAGGCGATTGTCGCGTTTAATCCCGGTGTTTCGCTCAAACGCGCCTATCGTGCTGACGACTATACCGCCGGTGAGCTGAACGAACCGCTGAAGGAGGTCTGCGCGGAGCGTTTTCTGGACAATGCCCAGTGGCATGTGTTGACCTATATCGGCAGCACCTGGGGGCGTAAGGATACGCGCTACACGGATCAGCAATGGATCGATTGGGTTCAGGCTGTGACCGCCAAGGGCGGCGCAGTGACCTTTGATGTGGGCATCCATCCCACAGGCGTGCTGATCGATGCGCAGATGAAGCAGCTGCAAGCCATTACACAGGCCGTGCGCTAAAAGAAATTCATAACTTGCCGAGGTCAAATAACGAGGGTTGCATCATGGTTGAGATCAAGAAAATGCTGATTGGGATGTGTCTGATTGCGCCGGCCGTGGGGCTCGCTGCGGATGCGCACATGCCGACATTTACGGGGTGGCGGGGACTCCATCGCGACGGTGTTTATGCGGAGACGGGCTTGCTGCAGCAATGGCCGGCCGAGGGGTTGCGCGAACTGTGGGCAGTGACGAATGTCGGCAGTGGGTATTCCAGTCCGGTCATTGACGGGGATCGCCTCTATGTGACGGGTGCTGACGCAGCGGAAAAGCACGAGCTGTTTTCAGCCTACACGTTGACGGGAACGCGGATCTATAGCGTACCCTATGGTAAGACATGGAAGGGTTCCTATCCGACCGTGCGGTCAACACCGACTCTGTATCAGGGGGCGGCCTACACGGTGAGCGGCTCGGGTGAACTCGTTTGCATCGACTGCGCGACGGGGAAGATCCGCTGGCAGGTGGATGGTCAAGCACAGTTTGAGCGCGTCAATGGACGCTGGGGCGCCTGTGAGTCGCCGCTGGTCTTTGAGGATAAAGTGATCTACACGCCCTGCGGAAAGAAGGCCTACATGGTCGCCTTTTCCGCGCGGGATGGCAAGATCCTGTGGCAGGTGCCGCCGATTGAAAAGGAGGAGGGCGGGTATATCTCGCCGCTCTTGATTGCGTACAAGGGGCGGCGGCAGATCATCCAGCAGACGAGTCAGTCTCTGGCCGGGATTGATCCCGACACGGGCGCAATGGCCTGGCGGTTCACGGAGTGGCCCGCGCACAAAAAATTCGTCGCGCGCATCGTCTGCAACACGCCGGTCTATCGCGACGGCAAGATTTTCGTCTCGAACGGTTACAATCAGGGAGCCTTCCAAGTTCAGCTTGCGGACGATCTGCGCAGCGTAAAGCTGGTGTGGCGCAACGAGGATCTGGATACGCACATCGGCGGTTTTGTACTGGTCAAAGATACGCTCTATGGTTCGAGCTGGATCAGTAATAGCAAGGGCAATTGGGTTGCTGTTGACTGGGAGACGGGCAAGACGCTCGTTGATGCAACGTGGCCGGGACATAGCAAGGGGTGCATTATTCAGGCAGGTGAGCAGTTAATCTGCTACGAGGAGTCGCGCGGCAGCATCGGTTTAATCCAGCCTTCGCGGGAGAAATTGGATGTTATCAGCTCATTTCGTTTCCGTTACGGCGCGGGTCCGCACTGGGCGCATCCCGTTGTTCATGCGGGGGTCTTGTATGTGCGGCGCGGCGCGGCATTGGTTGCGTATGCCTTAAAATGAAGATGTCCGGCTGCGGACGGAGCAACGCGCATGGCGCAGTTTCGTGTAAATGCGGTTGACGGCAGGGCGAGAATCGGTCATTCTGTAGGATATGTTGAAAGATGGTCATATACGCTTGCTGCCTGTCCACGTTGCCAATAAAATTGCCGCAGGCGAGGTCGTTGAGCGGCCCGCTTCGGTGGTCAAGGAGCTGATGGAAAATGCGATCGACGCCAAGGCCACGCGGATCGATGTGGTGGTCACAGCGGGCGGACGCAAGCTGATTGAGATTCGCGACAATGGCTGCGGGATGTCGCGCGATGATGCGCTGATGAGCATTGAGCGCCAGGCGACGAGCAAGATTCGCGATGTCGACGATATCGAGCACATCGACACGCTGGGATTTCGCGGCGAGGCGTTGCCTTCGATTGCGTCGGTTGCGCGCTTTATCCTGAAGACGCGGCGGGCGGAGTCGGATGCTGGGACCGAACTGGTGGTTCTGGGCGGAACCTTGCAGGATGTGCGCGATGCCGGTGTGCCGCCGGGTACGACGATTGAGGTGCGCGACCTTTTTTTCAACGTGCCGGCACGGCGCAAATTTCTGCGGACCTTCCAGACCGAGCAGACGCATATCCGTTCCATGTTTGTAATCCATGCGCTGGCGCATCCGCGTATCGGGATGAGTTTGACGGCGGATAGCCGTGCGATCTACCGGCTCGTGCCGGACTCTACGCTGGCGGAGCGCATCCGCGATCTTTTCGGTCCCGACTTCTGCGCCGATTTGCGCGAAGTCGACTATACGCACGGCGCGTTGCGCGTCTATGGTTTTGTCAGTTTACCGCATCAGACGCGGACGGACAGCAGTGAGCAGTATGTGTTTATCAATGGCCGGCCGGCCACTGCGCCTGTCATTGCCTATGCGCTGCGCGAAGCCTATCCACCGCTCGAGCGCAATCGCAAGCCGATCGTGTTGCTCTTTCTCGAATTGCCGCCTGAGCAGGTGGATGTCAACGTGCATCCGACCAAGCGCGAAGTGCGGTTTCATAAACCGGTGGAGGTCCGCGAAGCGTTGATTCGCGCCATCAGCGGTGCGCTCGGTACCGGCGATTCAGCGGGGTTCTCAGCAGCTGGTGTGCCAGAACCGGACTGTGCGGATACGCCTGACGTTCCGGAATGTGCAGAGCCTGTGGTTGCTGTGCGTCCGGAGAGTCCGGCATGCCCGCCTGTGGCGCGGACCGTTGCGGCGCGCGCCTTTCCCTATCCGGCCGCGGAGCCTGCCATGCGGTTTGAACGGCCGGTTCCCGCGGCGCCGACAGGTCGCGGACTGCTGCTTTTCCCTGAGCGCGAACGGGCGGCCGCGCCTGATGTGCCGCCGCACGTGGAGCAGGAGGCCGCTGCACCTGCGGATGCGCGTGCCTGTGAAATCGAAGGTGCACCGTGGAAATGGTTCCGCATTCTCGGTCAGCTGACGTGCGGCTATATCCTGCTGGAGACCAACGACGGCTATGTCACGCTCGATCCGAAGGCGGCGTTGGAGCGTATTCTCTTCGAAGAGCTGATGGCGCCCCATCCCGAAGGCGTGCAATTTGCACAGCCGTTGCTCTTGCCGGAGACGATTCAGTTGCCGCCTGCAGATGCGGCGCGGTTGCGCAACTATCTGGCCGTGTTGCAGCAGATGGGCTTTGGCGTGGATGCCTTTGGCGCGAGCGACCATTTCGTGGTGGAGTCCTTGCCCCAGCTGCTGGGCGATGTTCAGATCCGCGAACTGCTCGGAAACATTGCGCACGACCTGGAACATGCCGGGGTGCGCCGGGGGGCCGAAAAATGGCGCGAAGAGGTCATTGCTAAGGCGGCCTGCCGTACTGCGGTTGGCACGCGCACGCTGGCGCCGCAGGAAATTGACGATCTGGTGCGCAAATTGAGTGTTGCGCGGATGCCGTATACGTGTCCACGCGGAAAACCGACCATGATTTTAACCTCCATTCGCGAATTGGATCGCAAATTTGGCAAATAATGGCATAATAATTGCTTTAATCGATGGGCGAGGAAAGTATGTCACATCCAGTTCACTATCCTAATTTTCAGAGTGCATTGCTGCAGCGGGGCGTCATTACTGAGGCTCAGCTTGAGGCTGCGCTGGCAGAACGCGGCAATTTGCCGCTGGAGCGCTATCTGGTGCAGAGCGGGGTGGTGAAACCCGATGACCTGACGTTGACGATCGCCGCCTATTTCAACATTCCTCCGCTGAAGCTTCCCGCGAACTTTTCGCCGTTGCCTGAGCTGCTCGGGCTGGTTTCCGATCGGCAATGGGGCCGGATCAAGGCGGTCCCTCTGGTCAAGGTGGGCGGCAGCTTGAACGTGGCGTTCGGAGATGCGTTCGATCTGCTCGCGCAAGAGGAGTTGGCGCGCTTGACCCAGCTGAAGATTGTGCCGCTGGTCGCTTTTGAAAAAGAGGTCATGGATGCGTTGAACCGTGCGCAGGCCAAGCTGGATGCGGAAAATCCAGGGCTCGCCATGGAAAACATCATGAAGAACCCCGATGCCGAGATCGAGGTTTCCAGCGAGACCCAGGCGGAAGAGAACATCGATAAGACCTTGGAGACGGCGGAAGAGGCGCCGGTGATCCGCATGGTCAACATGATGCTGGTCGAGGCGTTGCGGACCGGCGCGAGCGATATTCATTTCGAGGCGATGGAGCGGACGTCCCGTTTGCGGTATCGTATCGACGGTGCGCTGATCGAGCGTCCCAGTCCGCCGAAATCCCTGCACAATGCGATTGTGTCGCGTATCAAGATCATGGCCGATCTGGATATTGCGGAGCGCCGCAATCCGCAGGATGGACGTTTTAAGGTCAAGGCGCTCAAGAAAGAGGTTGATATCCGCGTCAGCATCCTACCGACGATTCACGGTGAAAAGGTGGTGATGCGTACCTTGGATAAATCAAACCTGGCGCCGAGCTTGGCTTCGCTGGGACTGGATGATTTCGCCTACAAGGCGATGCGTCACGCCATTGAGCAGCCGCACGGGATTATCTTGGTCACCGGGCCTACGGGTTCTGGAAAGACGACGACGCTTTACTCCTGCTTGCAGGATCTGAACACGCCGGATGTCAATATCGTGACCGCAGAAGACCCGGTGGAATATCAGTTGCCGGGTGTGAACCAAGTTCATGTTAATCAACAAGTTGGGTTGACATTTTCGTCTGTTTTGCGTTCCGTGCTGCGTCAGGACCCCGACATTGTTCTGGTGGGTGAAATCCGTGATGGCGAGACGGCGGATATTGCGGTCAAGGCTGCTTTGACCGGCCATCTTGTGCTGAGTACGCTGCATACGAACGATGCGTCCGGCGTGATTGCGCGTCTAATCGATATGGGTGTTCCGCCCTTTTTGATTGCCTCGTCGTTAATTTTGGCGCAGGCGCAGCGTCTTTTCCGCAAGCTCTGCCCCTTCTGCAGGAAGCCGAGCGAGGTCAACCCTGAAGTCTTAGTGGCGAACAATGTTAATCCGGCGGTTTTCGAAGGCGCGACCATCTTCGAGCCCAATGGCTGTCCGAAATGCAACAACATCGGGTATAAAGGCCGCGGTGCGATCATGGAGGTGCTGCCAGTTTCCGATTCGATCCGCGCGGCAACCGTGAAGGGCGCCAGTTCGAGCGTGTTGCGCGAGCTGGCGATCCAGGAGGGGATGGTGACGCTGAAGGATGCCGGTCTTTTGAAGGTTCGGAACGGGTTGACTTCGCTGCATGCGGCACTTGAGGTCACAGGGTCCGAATAGGTCGAGTTCGTCCGCAGGAGTTCAGGTACTATGTCAAAAGGCAAAAAGATCAAAGTCCAAGGTGTTAGCGTCATTCTCAAGAAAGAGCTGATCCCCTTTACGCGACAGACCGCGAGCATGTTGAATGCGGGTATGTCGATTCTCGTGGCGATCAGCACGTTGGAAGAACAGTGCGAACATCCTGGCTTCAAGGTCGTGCTCAAAGGACTCCGTGACAGCGTTGAGAGCGGTTCGCCGGTTTCGGACGGCTTGCGCAAATTTCCGCAGATTTTTGATGAAATGTACATCAACATGGTCGCTGCCGGTGAGAAGAGCGGTCAGTTTGCTGCGGTGTTGAAGCGACTCTCTGTGATGCTCGATTCATCGGCGCGGTTGGTGCGTAAGGTTAAGTCCGCCATGACCTATCCGACGGTAATTTTAGGACTGGCGACGCTGATTGCAGGCGCCCTTGTGACGTTTGTGGTGCCGATTTTTGCTGAAATGTTTTCCGGCTTTGGCGCGAAACTGCCAGCCCCGACGCAGTTTCTGGTCGATGTCAGTAATTTCATGCGCGCGCGGTGGTATGTCGTTGTCGCTGCCGTGGTGGGCGCTGGTTTTCTGTACAAGCGGTGGGTCAAGACAGCCTCCGGACAGTATAAGCGCGATGAACTTTTTCTCAAAATGCCGGTTTTCGGTCTGCTGATCCAGAAGGTTTCGGTTTCGCGTTTTTGCCGTCTCTTTGCGCAGATGCTGACCAGCGGCGTGCCGATTTTGGAGGCCATGGATATCGTGGCCCGTTCCATGGGCAACAAGGTGGTGGAGGGGGCGATCTTGGCCGCGCGCAGCGGCGTGGAGCAGGGGAATACCTTAAGCGCCTCATTGGAGGGCAAACCTTGCCTGCCGGTCCTGATGATCCGCATGATCGCTGCCGGTGAAAAGAGCGGACGCATCGACGAGATGCTCGAAAGTGTCGCGGATACCTATGACGATGAAGTTGAAAATATGCTGGCGACCTTAACCTCGCTCATGGAGCCCTTCCTCATGATCTTTCTCGGCGTTGTCATTGGCGGTATCGTTATCGCTATGTTCATGCCGATCTTCAAGCTGGGATCTGTCGTAAGCGGTGGTTAATTACCCGCACGCAGATCGCGGCGATTCAGGGTTGATTTTTATCCCCGTCTAAACGTGGGCCTTGGGCTCTTTTTTTGAGAGTTGCAAAGCGCACAAGAATCGCCTATACTTGTTGCAATCTCTTTTCATGAAGGACTCTCATGTCTCGTATATTAATAGTTGATGACGAAGCGCGTATCTTGTTGCTGCTCCAGAGTTTGCTGAAGGCAAACGGATATGATGTCGTGTCAGCAAAGGACGGGATCAGTGCGCTTGAGATTTTGCGGAAGGAACCGTGCGACGTGGTGATTACCGACCTGCGCATGGCCCCGATGGACGGGTTGACCCTTTTTCGCGAGATCAGGACGTTCAATGTTGAGGTGCCTATTATTCTGTTGACCGCGTATGCCTCGGTGGAGACCGCGATCGATGCCATGAAAAGCGGGGCTTTCGATTATCTGACGAAGCCGTTTAAAGTGGACGAAATGCTGGCGACGGTGAAGCGCGCGGAAGAGTTTGTCAAAACCAAGCGCACGGCGGCCATCATTCCAGCGGACGTGCCGCTGCGGTATCAATTCGAGAATCTGATCGCCAACAATCCAACCATGTTGCAGGTGTGCAAGATGATTCAGCGCGTGGGTCCGACAGCGGCGACTGTGCTGATCAACGGCGAGAGCGGGACGGGCAAGGAGGTCATTGCCCGCACGTTGCACAATACGAGTCCGCGCAAGGAAAAGCCATGGGTGGCCGTCAACTGCGCGGCGATCCCCGAGCACTTGATTGAATCCGAGATGTTTGGCCACGTGAAGGGCTCGTTTACCGGTGCGGTCGCGGACAAGGAAGGCCTTTTCGAAACCGCCAACGGGGGCACGCTCTTTCTGGATGAAATCTCCTCACTGCCGATGCCGTTGCAGGGAAAGCTGCTGCGCGTCTTACAGGAGAAAGAACTGCGGCGCGTGGGCGATACGAAGAGCACCTCGGTTGATGTGCGCGTGATTGCCGCGAGCAATACGAGTTTGGAGAAACTGGTTGAAAATGGTGATTTCCGCGCGGATCTCTATTATCGTTTCGCCGTGATCACCCTGGATATTCCCGCGCTGCGCGATCGCGTCGAAGATATCTTGCCATTGGCGCGCCATTTCATCCTGCTTGAAACGACACATTTGAAAAAACAGCCGGTCATTTCAAAAGAGGCGGCTGATCTGATGACCAGCTACAAGTGGCCTGGAAATGTGCGGGAGCTGGAAAACGCCATCAAACATGCGATTACCTTCCTTCAAGACGATGACACGCTGATCACGCCGGATTTGCTGCCCGCGCGGATTGTCAATCAGGTCAACGAAAATGGCGGTGTCCGCCCGCCGGCCAGTGCCGCTGTCGCCGCGGCTGGGGCTACTAGCACGTCGCTGAAGGGTTTTCTGAAGCAGAAGGAGAAGGAATATTTAGAACAAATCCTCGTCTCCACGCAGGGCGATAAAGAGAAGGCCGCTCAAACCTTGCAGGTCAGTCTCGCGACCTTGTATCGGAAATTATCCGACGACGAATCGCAAAATACCTGATTTTTACCACTTTTGAGAAAAAGCGGTGAGAATTTTTTCAGAAATGAGAAGCAATATGCTTGAAAATGCATGGAATCAGGTGTATAAGTGTTTTCAGAATTGTGTTCCGCAGTCAATTGCGTGTGCGATAACCGTGTGAACAATTCTCTTCTGCTGTGTTGGCACGGCAGTTGCTATTAACCGGGACGTGACCGACATGTTGCCGGTTAATGAGAGCCACAGAAAGACAAAGGATAAAAACTATGAAATTAAATCGTCAAGGGTTTACGTTGGTTGAAATCATGATCGTGGTTGCGATTATCGGTATCTTGGCCGCTGTCGCTATCCCGAACTTCCTCAAGTCACGTCAAGAGTCGCAGAAGAATTCCTGCATCGCTAACCTGAAGCAGTTGGAAGGTGCGATTGAGCAGGCGAAGTTGGCGGCAATCGCAAGTCCTGGGGACAGCGATCTCTTTGGTACGGACAAGTACATCAAGGTCAAACCGACCTGCCCGGCTGGTGGTACCTATACGTTGACGGGTGATCGTCCGACGTGTTCGCTGTCTGCCGATGGCCATGCTCTTCCGGCTGTTCAATAAGCTGAATCAGGCATGATTGATTATTAATCGGCAAAGTGTAAGGGGTGCAGTTCACTGCATCCCTTGCTTTTTTTAAGGTTGCAACACGTGTGTGTGTTGCCGCCTGAATACGCGTCAGGACGTTCACCCCTTTTGGACTGTTCCATGAACCGTGCGATTCAGGGATATACGTTGATCGAAATCATGGTCGTGGTTACTGTTTTTGCGATTTTGGCGACTATCGGCTTCCCCAGTTATCTCCATGCGCGCAATGCGTCGTGGAAGAGGGCCTGTATCAACAATCTGCGCCAGATTCAAGGTGCGGTGGAGCAGGCTATGTTGGTGCGCCAGGGCTCGATTTCATATGATAGCCTCTTCGGCGCATCGGGCTACATTAAGACAAAACCGATATGCCCGGTTGCGAAAACCGATTATACCTTGGATGGCAGTACCCCGAAATGTTCCGTTGAGGGACATGCCTTACCCGAATAAACATGACCGTCTGCCGCGGCTTCACGTTACGCGTGCTGCGACCAAGCCGTGATAATCGTTTCCAATTTCATGCCGCGCGAAGCCTTTAACAGGATCGCATCGTGCGCGGTACTGTGCGTGGCCAGCAAGTGCGCGCACGCATCTGTTGACGCGCAGCAGAAAATCTGTTCAGCGGGATACCCCGCGCGCCGGGCTTCATCGGCGAGATAGCGCGTCGCATCTTCTCCGACAACCAGCAGCGTGGCAGGCGCGAGGGCTGCCACCGTGCGCCCGATCTCGCGGTGGAATTGTTCGCTGAATTCGCCCAGTTCCAGCATGTCACCCAGTACGAGAAAAGCGCGACCTTGCTGCGGCTGGCTGAGGAACGTCTTGATCGCCACAAGCATGCTGTCCGGGTTCGCGTTGTAGGCGTCGTTGATGATGGTCCGGCCCGCGAGGCGGTGTATCTCCCACCGCTTGCCAGGCAACTCAAAGCGCTGCAGACCTGTGAGCGCCTGGTCCGCGGAAAGTCCGGCTGTCCGGGCGGCAGCGTAGGCGAGCAGCAGGTTGGAGGCGTTGTGCTCCCCGGGTAACGGCAGGGTGATGACCTGCTGTGCGCCGGTTTCACGTTCGACGAGAGTCAGCGACGCGGTTGCGGGTTGGTAGGTCCCAAAATAGTCGGCGGATGGATCGTGCAGCGAGGTGACCACGATGCGCCCCGGGCAGCTGCTGCACAGCAGGTCGAAGTGCGCGGTTTCGCGGCAGAGGATCGCTGCTCCGGTCGGCGCGAGGGCGCGCAGAAGCTCGGCTTTTTCGCACGCGATCGCCTCGGTGGAACCGAAAAATTCGATATGGGCGCGGCCAATGCTCGCAATGACCGCGATGTCCGGCTGTAAAATGCGCGCAAGGTAGCGCATTTCTCCTGCGTGATTCATGCCCGCCTCAAAGACGCCGAAGCGGGCGGATGCGGGCATAGCCAGCACGCTCAGCGGGAGGCCGATGTCGTTGTTTAAATTGCCTTTGGTGGCAGCCACGGGGCCTGCCGCGGAGAGGAGGGCGGCCGTCATCTCCTTGGTGGTGGTCTTGCCCGAACTGCCCGTGATGCCGATGATACAGGCATTTGAGCGTCTGCGCCAGGCCGCAGCGGCGTGCCCGAGCGCGAGGCGCGTGTCGGCAACGCGAATGAGCGGTAATGCGCAGGTAGCGGGCGGTTGCCACGCGGCGTTGACCAGCGCGGCGGCGGCGCCACGCTCAGCGGCCTGCTGAACAAAGGCATGCCCGTCAAAGGTTTCACCGACCAAGGCCACATACAGTTCACCGGGGTTCAGGGTCCGAGAGTCTTTGGAGATCCCTGAAAAAGAGCGGTCAGTGGCGGGGGCAATGCCGTTGACCCAAGTAGCAAATTCGCGAATGCTCGTATTCATGGGCGGAAAAGCTGTGCAGCGCACAGCCGTGAGCACGGATTAAAGTTGGCTTAGAACCGCGTTACGTTTCTGGATCGCATCGCGGATACAATCGAGAACTGCGCGCGAAGAGATGGTCGCAGCGGTGATCGCGTCGACGCTACCGCCGTCCTTCTTGACTTTCCATTCACTGTCCAAAGGCCGGCCGAACAACGGTTTCTTAAAACTATCCGAGGTCATCTTGGTGCCGAGCCCCGGAGTTTCCGTTGCTTGGATCACTTCATAACTAATCAATTTTCCATCGCTCGACATGCCGATCATCAGCACGACATCACCACCATATCCATTGGGGGAACGGCCTTCGGTGGCAATCGCCTGGACCTTGCCGTCTTTTTTGGCAACGAAAAACGTGGCCTGGTTGAGCTCAACTTTTTCAGGCATGTTCAAACCTGCGGGCATTACCTTGGCGGCAGCCTGGAGTGTCCGTTGCTCGCGCGCCACGGCGATCGGCTTCTCCGTTACGCTGAAGACAGCGGCCAGCAGTGCTGAACTGATCGCACAGATGAGCGTCAAAACAAGAATGAGTTTGATCGTATCGTTCATGGCGTTACTTCTTCACGGTTCCAAATACGCGGTGGCGTGTGGCACGATTGATGAGCGGGGTAAAGGCATTCATGATCAGGATCGCGAAACTGACTCCTTCCGGGTATGCTCCTGTCGCGGAGGTTCGGATCAACATCGTGATAATACCGCAGCCCGCACCGAAAACCAGCATTCCCCAGCGCGTGACAGGCGAGGTGACCATGTCCGTCGCCATGAAGAATGCGCCAAGGATCAAGCCGCCGGAGAGCACGTGGACCAGCGGTGCTACGGATTTATCCGGCGAAACGTGGTGGAGAATCGCGGCGTAGACAAAGACCGACACGATATATGCCACCGGGATATGCCATGTAATCACCTTGCGATAGAGCAGGTAGGCCGCGCCAATCAGGAGCGCGATAGCCGAGGTTTCCCCGATACATCCGTTGATGTTGCCGGTAAAGAAATTCATCAGGGCCTGGGTTGTAAAGTCGGGCAGGTCATAGCTGGCCTTGAGCGAACCTTTGATAAATCCGAGCGGCGTAGCTGTGGCGAGCGCATCGATCGTCGCTGTGGTCATGGAGTCCGCATCCAGATCAGGAAGGGCCTTGAACCATGCGGAGGAACTCCAGGTGGTCATTGCGCCGGTGAAGGAGATCAACATGAAGGCGCGTCCCGCGAGTGCCGGGTTAAATGGGTTATAGCCGAGTCCACCGAAAACCTGCTTGGCGATGGCGATCGAGAAAACGGAGCCGACTACCGCCATCCATGAGGGGAGCGTAGGCGGTAAATTGAAGGCCAGTAGCAAACCGGTGACAACCGCGGTCCAGTCCGAAAGCGTGTTGGCGCGCTTCATCAGCTTGCGGCAGCCCCATTCGGTGAACATGCAACTCGCTACGCAAACGCCCATCAACCGCAATGCGTCGAGATGGAAAAACCATACCGCTGCCAACGCTGCAGGCATCAAGGCGATAACGACGTCCCACATGATTCGTTCAACAGACTCGCCGGAGTGGGTATGCGGCGAGGAACTCGTCAAATAAATATCAGCGGTTGCTTCTGGTTTCATAAAGATAAAATAATACCAAATCGGATGTAGGGGTCGCAATTCCAAAATCGCTAAAATCAGGCGCGGATGCCTGTGTAAGCGAAGCAAAACTGGTCACTGGACAAAATCGATACTTGAAAATCGAATGAAAAAAATGTAATTTAATGCGGCAATAAAAAATAAAAGTAATCGTTTATCGAATTATGCAGCACTTAATACATGCCACGAAAACGGGCGTGAAGCAAATTTAAAAATAAGTGTTTATCGTTGATTTTTCGATATATATAACACACACACACACCTGGGGGGCGTCGGATAGCAATATTCGACGCCCCCCGCTTTTTTTAAAATGAAAAACGCGACGCTACGGGGTCTTCCGAAGCATCGCGTTTTTGATGTTGATCGTGTACAGGACTAGAGCGTGTCCAGCAGATTGCGGATCATGGATTCACGCGCTTCGATCGATTCGCAGAGCCTGAATTGCACGCGCGCGCGATTCAGATTCTGTTCGGCGTGACGGACTTTGAAGTAGATGTTGCCCGCCAGATAGTCGCGGAAGAAGCGCAGCCCGAGTTCAAAGGTAATCAAGCGGACGGAATCGTACAGATAATGACGGTCGGCAGCGGTGAGAAAGGCGCCGGCTGTCGCCATGTAGCCCTTGCAGAATGCCGCGCAGAGATCGAGATCGAAAACAACGTTTTTCAGATCAGGTTCTTCTTCGCCGGCGCGATTGCACAGCGAGCGCAGAGCGTCGCCGAAGTCATAATGGACAAGGCCCGGACTGACAGTATCCAGATCGATCATGGCCGTGCCTTTACCCGTCACATCGTCGATCATGATGTTGTTGACCTTGGGATCGCCATGCATGAGACGCAGGGTTAGCTCCTGAGCTCCGAGTGCATTTTGAAGGATGTGGGCGAAGGTGCGCCGTTTCTCGATGAACATGCCGAGGCGCCGCGACTCCATCGAGGCATTCAGACGGTCTTTGGCTTTGGGGTCTTGCTCCAGCAGCGCGTCATAGCTGGCGAGATATTTGGGCGTGATGTGGAAGCCTGGCAGTGGATCCTGCATGAGGGTTGGATCCAAGTCTGCGATTGTCAGATGAAAATGGCCCAATACGGCGCCGCACTCCGTGGCATGTTCAACGCCTTGAGGTTCGTCAAAGGCGGTTGCCGATGCGATCTTGGTAATGACGCGCCAGATGTCGCCCTCATCATCCGCAAAAAAGTCATGTCCGTCGCGCGTGTGAATGATCTTCGGCATCTGCCAGACGCGGTCTACATGCTCAGATTCCTCTTCGAGTTTCCTGTGCACATGTTCCGTGAGCGTGCACAGATTGTGCATGATCTGCTGCGGGTTCTGGAAGACATTCTTGTTGATGCGTTGGAGGATGACTTGCTTTTCATCGAACGTATTGCGGAAGATCGCCAAGAAGGTATCGTTCACATTGCCAGAGCCTGTCGGGTTGACGCAAATGAGGCGTCCAGGGATGGCGAAATGGTTGACGAGTAGGCTTAGGTCCATGTTGTGTTTCCTTCTGCTATGAATGTTTGAAAAATAAGGATTTTCCCATGCGAAAGGAGCAGGTGAAAGGAGGTCGTCACGGCCTCGTTAAGGGCTGCGGTCCACCAACGCGACAGCGGATATTCAACGAGCGGGTATTTGAGCCCTTGAGAGGAGACGCGGATCGTAGGGTCCGTGGCAAAGAGCGAGATCTGCTGTCCAGGATATGCGGGATAGGTGCCGCCGCACGTGGGGATAAACTGACCATGATCCGTATAGGCGGTCACGGTCGCTTGGTCTGCGAAATCCAGCAACAAGGCGAGGTTGGCTAACGTGTGGTCCTCGCGTGCACCGGTCAATCCGAGGATAATTAAGTTGCGCCAACCCCGTGACACGCAAAACCGGAAGGCTTTTGCCAGATCGTTGGTCTCCTGTTCCGCGAGTAGGACGAGGCGATCCGCAAAACGCGTTTTATGTGCAGGGGAGAGGCTGTCGCCATCGCCGACAATCCAATCAGGGTCGCGCTGGAGCTGTGCGACAAGACGATCTGCGGCACCATCGCAGCACACGATCCGTGTCGCTGTGCTCAGCAGGGTGCGCGGACAGACATGCGTGGGAAACGAGCCGTTCGCCAAGATAAAGGTTGGAGATTCACTCACACTCATAGGATTAACGGGAGCATAGCAGATTCAAACCTTGCATTAAATAAAAAAAACGACGGATAAAAACTTGCGTTTCTATCCGTCGCCAGGGAGGACATATATAATTATGCATTCGACAGGGGGGAACCTGTTGCACAGTCGCGGGGGAAGCGCTGTGCGAGAATGCAGTGAACGGATTTATCCTGTTCACGCAAGCACTATACCGCATTTTGAAACGACCTGTCAATAGGGTAAATAATTTTTTTTATGAGCCGCGCGTATTGATCGTTTATGAACATTTTTCTGCACATCATGTGGCCGGCAGACGCAGGCTTGACGACAAATGAGTCGGCATGATACTGTTTCAACAATCAGAATGTTTAATCGGGTGCGTAGCTGTTGTGTCCTCGTTTTAATGTACAGCAGGGTGATGTGAATGCGTCAGGTCATGGCGATTAGAAGGCGGGACTCAACAATTCCAGTGAGGAAATCGTGTGGATGATGTCGCTATCAGACAACGCGCCGGGCGTGCAATTCGCGGTCTGACGGGTGTGGGCCGATTGCTCGTATCGGTGCTATCCGGCTGTCGGAATCGGGGATTGCGGATGTTTTGCGCTGTAGCCTGGTGCGCATTGGCTGTACCGTTTCTTGCACTGGCGCAGACGAACGTCGTTTATATGTCGCCGTGCGGAAACGATGCGTGGTCAGGGTTGCTTGCAGAGCCGAATATGGCGCATACGGATGGTCCGGTGGCTTCGCTGGAAGGGGCGCGCAACGTATTGCGCCGCCTGCGCAGCACGGTAGGCCGTGAATGGCCCAGCCGTGTGGAAGTCGGCGCTGGCACGTATGCGCTTGAAGTCCCGTTGACGTTGGGGCTGAGCGACAGCGGCGAACCGAAAAAACCGATTCTCTATTGTGCCGCGTCTGGTGCGCATCCTGTATTTTCCGGGGGATGGCGTATTCATGGCTGGGTCCGCGGCGAAGGTGCTGTATGGAAAACCTACTTGCCCGAGGTTGCTCAGGGGCGTGCCTATTTTGAACAACTCTTTGTCGATGGCCGCCGCGCGCAGCGTGCGCGTTCGCCGAATTCCGATTATTACTATATCGCTGCGACCGTAGCCTCGGCCAGCAATTGCGCATGTGTGGTGCAGGCTGCCGATGTTGCACCGCTGCGTCTGCTTTCTGGACAGGCGTTCACGGATGCAACTGTTGTGGTGTACCACACCTGGGAAAGTTCGCGCCATCGCCTGCTGACACTGGCTGCGGACAACGTGCTGACCTTGACTAATCGCGCACCGTGGGCGTTCAGCGCGGGTCAGCGTTATCAGCTTGAGAATATCGCTGCGGCGCTGGATGAGCCGGGTGAATGGTTCCTCTCCCGCGACGGTACGCTCTGGTATTGGCCATTGCCGAATGAGGATCTGCATACCGCTGAAGTGATTGCGCCGCGCTGTTCAAGCTTGATTGAGATCACAGGAGATTCGGCAACAGGGCAATTTGTTCAGAACATCACGTTTCAGGGACTTTCCTTTCAGCATGGCAATTTTGTTCTGCCCGCAGGCGGTCATGCGTCGAATCAGGCGGAATCCGATTTGCCTGCTGCGATTACAGTGAATGGTGCGCGCGCAATTACTTTTGTCGAATGCGAAATCGCGCACGTTGGGTGCCATGCGCTACGTTTTCAGCGCGGTTGCCGCGACTGTTCAGTGTCGCGCACGTTGCTCCAGGATCTCGGCGGTGGCGGCATCTATATCGGAGAGACAGTACGCCGTAGCGATCTCAACGATCAGACCGGGTTTATTACGGTGGACAACTGTATCATCCGGGCCGGCGGGCGCATACATGCTGGGGCCATTGGCGTCTGGATCGGGCAGAGTTACGATAATCGTGTGACGCACAATGAGATCGCTGATTTTTACTACAGCGGAGTCTCGGTCGGTTGGACGTGGGGATACGGTGCTTCGTTGGCTGCGCGCAATCGGATCGATAATAATCATATTCACCATCTGGGATGGGGTGTGCTCAGCGACATGGGCGCTGTGTATACGCTGGGTATTTCGCCCGGGACAACCGTGAACGGCAATTATATCCATCATGTTATGAGTTA
>CAZMLC010000047.1:0-2111 GCA_964567125.1 uncultured Akkermansia sp. | reverse complement strand
ACTATTGCGAAGATTTTGAGAAACTCGGAGTCGGCGCATCCGTGCCGAATGCCGGCGTTTACGGCATCGGAAGCGGAGCTGTCATTGGCGTTGTGAGCAATGTGGCCTCCTCGGGTGTGCGCAGTCTGGCGTTGACGGATGCGCCGGGGCTGGCGCAGACGTACTACCCTTTTTTCAACTATACGCCTCCCGACTTGACGGGCAATCTTAACTATGCATTTGATATTCGCGTGGCGGCGGAGACCAAGATGTATCACGAATGGCGCGACTATCCAGGCGGGAGTTATGTCGCCGGGCCTTCGCTGTGGATCGACCGCTGCGCGCTGAAAGTCGCGGGAGTGACGCTGACGACCATTCCATCCAACCAGTGGGTCAGGCTGGAGCTCGGATGCGATACCGCGACATATGCCAGTCAGGGGTGGCGCTTGGGTGTGACGCGGTCAAGTCAGCCAACGCAGTGGTTCTCTAATCTGCGTTCTGGTGGGACAACATGGAGTCGTCTCAATTGGATCGGTTGGGTCAGTGAAAACACTAATGCGACAACCTTTTATCTCGACAACCTGGCGATGACTAACGTGCCTGTATATTTTCACGATCCGACCCCGCCAGCGCCTACAGTGACGGGCTTGCGGGATCTGGTTATCGCTGAAGATTCATCGAGTGAATGGATCGCGTTCACCCTTGCCGATGCCGTTTATTCCGTCGATGCGCTTCAGGTCTCAGCTTCCTCATCCAATCAGAGGCTGCTGCCTGAATCCCATATCGTTTTGGCGGGGAATGGCGCAGCGCGCATGCTGAAGATTATCCCTGTTGCTGATGAGACAGGATGCGCGATCGTGAACGTTACTGCGGATAACGGCGTGTTTCATGCCACGGCGACGTTTGCGGTCACTGTAGTGCCTGTCGCGAACGATGGTATTCGCGGCGTTGAACTGACTACGCCGCTGCGCGATACGACCAATGCCGCAACCGTGGTTCTCTGCGCGGCTGCGGATGATCCTGACGGTACGCTGCAGCGCATTGAGTACAGCGTAGACGGCGTGTTGGTTGCCGCGAGCGAAACGTGGCCGTTTGCTGTTACGGTGGATGCGCTGACCTATGGCGTGCATACGGTTCAGGCTGTGGCGCGCGATACGCAAGGCTTCAGCGCGATCTCAGCGCCTGCTGTTTTCACGAACTATTTGCCGCCCTTGGCTGTGTCCCTGCTTGCGGCAGACTCCACGTGGCGTTATTATGATGCCACCAACGGTCTGGATGCGGTCTGGCGTACTGCGATGTTTGATGATTCCGCATGGAAAAGCGGCGCCGCGTTGCTGGGCTTCGGCGATGCGAATGGCCGGATGCCCTCAACAACCGTGGCGAACAACCGCCAGTGGACCACCTATTTCAGACAGAAAGTGGTGGTATCTGATCCTTCGCGGATTGTGACTTTGACGGCGCGTCTGCTGCGCGATGACGGCGCGGCGGTCTATCTGAACGGCACAGAAGTTTGGCGCGATAACCTTCCGTCTGGGATCATTTCCAACGCTACGCCGGCCAGCAGCAGCGTGGGTGGCGCAGCGGAAAACCTGTGGTTGACCAACGCGATACCTTGCAGTTTGCTCGTGCCCGGGACGAATGTAGTAGCCGTAGAGGTTCATCAGTACGCGCTGTCGAGCAGCGACCTTTGTTTCGGGTTCACACTCGATGCGACCACTGTGCTGCCCGAAGAACCGCGGTTGTACATGGCTGCAGGTGACCAGCGGTTCACCTTGGCATGGCCTTCGCTGGATCCCGGCGCTTTTGCGCTCTACTTCAGCACCAATCTGGTTGCTCCCGTTTCTTGGCAGCGCATCGCGGAAACGCCCATATTGGAGGGGAATTTCTGGCGTACGGCGGTGCCGCTGCGGACGAATGGTTGCGCGTTTTTCCGCCTGTTGCCGAAATAACGCAACGCGTTTTCGGTGAAAAATGAATGATCGGACTCGACAGGCAAAAGGCAGACACGATATAATTACAGAAAACAAGGGGTGTTTTATGAACGTATACACGATGGTTAGAGTCTGTTCGATTGCGCTCGTTTTGGGTGCATTGTATGGGACGGCTGCGGATAAAACGTGGTTAGGTGTGGA
>CAZMLC010000046.1:0-22337 GCA_964567125.1 uncultured Akkermansia sp. | reverse complement strand
AAAGCAAAGTGAGCCGCGGCGGGGTCGCCGTGGAATGATGGAGATATCGAGGAACCCAGGGCGGAGAATTTCCCGTGCGAAGCAAATATGAGGCTTGAATAACGCGCCGTATGTTGCAAAAATGAAAAACAGCTATTGGATCATCACGTGCTATGTGTGTGTAGGCCGCACATGCGGTCAACGACGGTAGGTGTGGCGGCTTTTGCCGTAACCAAAGGAGTTCTATGCATCATCAATTCATGAAGCCAGCTTCGGTGTGTGTCGGCTTTCTCCTGTGGAGCGTTATAACGGTATCGGCGTGGCATCACCATGCGGATATCACGATGGAGGCCATGCGGGTTGTGCCGAAGCAGGCGATCTGGGGTTTTTATACGGTTGAATCCGCCCGTGCGGCGATTGCCCGGGCCTCGCTGATCCCGGATGAGTGGAATGCCTCGACCAGTACATCGTTCGGGTATTTCTTTGCGAACGATTACCTGCTGTTTCCGGACTGCCCTGTCTTTGCGATGCACAATTTGGATGAAAAGGACAATCGTTATATCGCGCATTTCAATCGCGTCCTGCAGGCCTTCCGTACAGAGTCGCCGGAGAATGTCTGCCATCGGCTTGGTGTTCTGCTGCACTACGTTGAGGATAACTGTGCGCCGCAGCATGCTGACGTGCTGATGAAAAATGCGATGAAAAATCATTTTACCGAAGGATGGCTGCAGACGCGCCTGCTTACGTTGGGCGGCTATCAGCCTCAACTGCTGGGCAAAAATGCGAAGGAGGCACTCGCCGCCTTTGAGCAACGGCTGCTGCGTGATCAAGCCGAGGCCCGCGTTCTCGCCGAGGATCTGCTGCCCATGCTGAGCGGTACGGCGGACAATCTGGATCGCAGTTTCATTGAGCCCCGTCAGTTGCGCGCCGCGATCGCGGCTGCTCAGACCGCTGCGGATGTGACCTATACGTTGCTGATGCTGGGAACGCAACCCGTGAACGAGGGCGGCGACCTTGAAGGGACCGTGATTGCGCCTGCTGTTCCGCTCCGCGACGATCGGCTTGCGCGCGTGATGCTTTTGAACGCCGGCGGCAAGCCGACGGTCTACGATACGCTGGCGCTGGCCGCGGGCAAGACGCTGTCGCACGATTGGCGCGGCACATTCCGCTTCAGGAACCTTCCAGCCGGAACATACCGCGTGGCGGTTTACCGGCTGAGCGCGCAACTCTATATTTCTGATCCGGTCACGGTCAAAGAAAAAGCGTCTGCGAAAATCCTCTGCAACCTGAAACCCAGCAATCCGGCGGGCAACCTGATTGAGAATCCCGAAGGCGCGCTCGCGTTTGTCCGTCCTGGGATTCCTGACCGCTGGTACACGGGCTTCTGGTTTTTCCCGAAAGACAAATGGGTGAGCGGGCAGATCGTAATTCAGCCGAAACGGTGGTATCGGATGGGCGCAGCGTTGAAGGATCCGAACGTGAAGGTTGAACTTATTTTCGTGGAGAAGGGGGCGTCCTACAGCACGCGCAAAGGCGCTCCGTTGGTGACGACGCTGAAACACGGGGAGACGTCGCGCGTTTTTGCGACGGAGCAGTACAGCCATGCCTGCGTCGAGATCTTTTCCGATAAACCATTTTCAGAGATCGTTGAGAAAATTTGGCTGGTTCCAGAGTAAACGATAAGAACGGAGGTAACAATGAATACAGGAAAACCCGATTTGCGCGGAAAACCGATTCCCATGGCGGATTTTGTGGAGTATTCGGACGGCTCGGTGGTGAGCAAGACGCTGCTCGACAAGGCAGCGGGGACGTTAACGCTCTTTTCATTCGATCAGGGGCAAGGACTGAGCGAACACACGTCGCCCTATGATGCTACGGTGCTGGTCGTGGACGGTGAGGCAACGCTGGTGATCGGCGGTAAGCCGCTGTTGGCCAAGGCCGGTGAACTGGTGATCATGCCTGCCGGCGTGCCCCATTCGCTGCGCGCGGACACGCGCTTTAAAATGCTGCTCGTCATGATCCGCGAGAAAGCCGCTGAGTAACACTTTTTTTGATTGAAGCGCATACCGCGCTATGTTACGATACGCGCATACTTTTTTGACTTCGCGGGCGTAATTCAATGGCAGAATAGGAGCTTCCCAAGCTTCTTACGTGGGTTCGATTCCCATCGCCCGCTCCATCTTCTAAAACCCTTGATATCAAGGGTTTTTTTATTTTCCAGAACTTAGCACCGGTTTGTCCCGATCAGTCGATGCGCCCAGAAAAGAATGAGTCTATGGGCATGACGCGCGATATTTCCGATTGTAGAAAAAACGGAGATTGCGCGTCTAATGTGATGGAACCTCCTAGCTCTTGTTGCACTGAGCGGGAGATTGCAGGCGGTCCGCGAATGTCGTATCATATCGTCAACACGAGGGGGAGGAACGATGCAGATCAAACGGAAACGATTTTCGGGCATGGTGGCCGGGCGGCTGTCGCTGCTCGCCTTGCTTTGCGCCGCAACGCCGGCGCTGTGGGCTCAGGCTGCGCCTGCGCTTGAGCTGTGTGAAACGAATCAGATGGCCGAGTGCCACAGCATCGGCTGGGTCAAGGCGAACGTGAAAGGGACTGGACAGGACGGGTGGAATGGTGTTTTGGATGAGGCCCGGTGGGGCAGACCGTCACCGCAGCAGCTCGTCTCGAGGGACTGGGACTGGAAGGTCTCCGATGAGCGCTGGCGCCAAGCCGTTCGGGAGAAGGGCGAGGGCAAGAGAGAGGACGTCGTCTTCCACCTTTGGCTGCCGGACAGCGCCGCGGCGGTGAAAGGCGTGGTGGTGATGTCGGGTCATGGCAGCGGCGAAACGCTCTATCGGCATCCCCAGATGCGGGCGCTTGCGCGCGAGCTGCGCCTGGGCCTCTTTAAGTTCGTCGGGAACCCCATGCAGCGGGGGTTCTGGCCGCGTAGCCTGCTCGACGAACGTCTGCGCGCGTTTGGCGAGAGGTGCGGGCATCCGGAGCTTGCGCGTGCGCCGCTCTTTCTGTACGGGCACTCCAACGGGACGGGCTTTTCGGCCCTTTTCCCTGCTGCGGAGGGCGCGCGCGTGTGGGCCTGGGTTTCGATGCGGCCCGGCATCACGTTTCAGGTCTACCAGCCTGGGGCGGCTTGCGTTCCGGGACTGGTTATCTTCGGAGAGGACGATCCGTTTCTGGCCCGGCCCACGATAGAGGAGAACCTCGCGGTCGTGCCGCTGATGCGCAAGAAGCACCAGGCGGTCTGGTGCTTCGCTGTCGAGCCGAAGACCGGCCACGGTCCTGGGGAAAAGACCTGGCCGCTGGTCTTCTCCTTCCTGCGCCACACGCTTACCGCGCGCGTACCGGCGGAGGCCGACGTGCGAAACGGTCCTGTCGCGCTCAAAGCGCTGGCCGTCGAAGAGGGTTGCCTTGGCCAGAACTGGGACGCGTCAAAAGGCGGCTACCAGACCTTAGCCATCGCGCCGTATGCAGCCTTTGGCGGTGAAAAAAACTCCGCTTCTTGGCTCGTCAACGCCGCATTCGCCGCAGACTGGCAGCAGTTTCAAAGCAAAGGCTCCATACAACACTAGCGCCAAACGAGGCGCTTCCTTCGCAACGTCGTGATAAAACCTGCGCCAAAAGCGCAGAAAGAGAGAGTCGCTAGCATCATCCCGCGCAACGTGGTCACAGCCGCGCTCTGCGGGCTGTTCGATTTCGCTGGTTTAAGTTCCTCCTTTCTGAAAGAGAGGAACTTAAACTAGGCAGTACTATCGGATCAGGTTGACTAGCCGTTCAACGTCCAGCCCGCGCGATAGTCGCGCTTGAGCAGGGCATCGGCCTCACTGTTGTTCGTCACATGTCCGGTCTTGCCGTCATAAGCAAGTTTCTTGCCGACCCGGTAGGCGACCAAACCGAGGCACATTTGCTCAATCATGTTTGCGCTGTATTCAAAGTCGCACGCGGTTTTGAGCGACGGATTCTTGCAGGCGTTGATCCACTGCTTCTGGAAGTGGCCCACAGAGGGCAACAGCGCCTCTTTCGCACGCGGTTTATAATAGGTGAGGCTGCCGTCTTTGCCGAGCGGGATCAGGGCACGGGAGGTGAAGTCCGCCACCAAAATGCCGTCGGTACCCTTGAACATTGCACCATGGCCGATCTTGGTGATGTCGACGTAAGAACTGGGCGGATTGGGCATCGCGCCACCTTGATACCACGAAACGCTGATGGGGCCGCGCCAACTATTGGCGGGATGTTCAAAGCGCATTTCGGCGTTAACCGGTGTCACATCGGGATTGAACGCTTCGCCTTTGGCCTCGGCGGAAGTCGGCAAGCCGCAATCCACAGCGTTCCACAGAAGGTCCATCGTGTGGCTACCCATGTCGCCGATCTGTCCGGTACCGAAATCCCAGTACATGTTCCACTTCAGACAGTTCGCTCCCGGACCGCCGGCAAAATACTCAGGATTGTAGGGGTGGTCGGTTTTAACAGGGCCCAGCCACAGGTCATAATGCAGACCAGACGGCGGTGCACCCGCAGCCGGGAGGTAACCGGGTTTTGGAATCTTGCGATTTCCCCACGCATAGGCACTCTTCAACTCGCCGATCGCCCCGTCACGCAACATTTCCGCAATACGGTTGAAGTTGTCGTGCGCGTGCCGCTGCATGCCAACCTGCGTCGCGAGCGTGTTCCTCTTCGGTAACCAGTTAGCGCGCACCACGCGCGCCTCTTCCACCGAGATGCCCAGCGGCTTCTCCAGATAGACGTGCTTGCCACGGTTCAACGCCCAGTTGGCGATAAAGGCATGCGTAAAGTCGGTCGTGCAGATCACCACGGCGTCGATGTCTTTTTGCTCCAGGCATTTGCGCCAATCGACATAGGTTTTCGCGTTGGGAAAGCGTTTTTTCGCGTCCACAAGGTTACGCTCCCAGCAGTCACACAGCGCGACAACATTCTCATCAGCGAGGGAATCAAAATGTGCGAGTCCTCGGCCCCAGGTGCCGATCAGCGCGACATTGAGTTTATTGTTCGCAGGGTTCGCACGTAACCCGCTGGGCAGGATGAGTAATCCTGCGCCTGTCGTAACCGCCGATTTCAAAAATTCCCTACGCTTCATTCTCTATCCTCCTTCATGACCATCCACGTGAACGAACCAAATTACATCAGAAGTTACATCATGCCGCATCGTTCTGGCAAGTATTAAATCAAAAAAGCCCACTAAAAACGTGTTACTGAACACTGTTTTCTTTCGGCACAGGCTGGAACTGATCGCTTGCGGAGAGGCCGGAGATCACGCGCACCTCCCCTGAATTCGGAAGGGGCGTGCACTGCACCAGTTGGTCGGCGTAGCCGGTTTCCGTTTTGACGCGCAGATAGGTCAGCTGTCCGACGTGCTGGAGTGCTGCTTTGGGGATCACGAGCGCCTGTTCTTCGCCCAGCTTGATCTCACTGCGGGCGAACATGCCGGGAACGACCTTTTCGATATTGCCGATGAGGCAGGCGTTGACGGAGAAGGTGCGGCTGCCGGCATCGACTGACGGCACGATCTCTTTGACGGTCGCTGTGGTCTGGCGCCCCAGCGCATCGATGTTCACGGTGAGTGCCTGATCAATATGGATCGCAGCGATGAGGCTTTCACGCACCGGGATGCGCAATTGCAGCTTTGTGGGATCAAACATGCGCAAAATCGGATTCTGCGGGGTGGCCAGATCGCCGGGATCGTTGAGCCGTTCCGCGATCACGCCGTCAAACGGTGCCCGGATCTCTGCATAGCTCAGATTGACCTTGGCGCTGTCGAGATTGTGACGGAACATGGCAACTTCCGCGCGCGAGACGGAGAGGGCGTTCTGTGCGGCATCGAAATCGCGGCGCGACACGCCGCCGTTCTCAACGATCTTTTCGTAGCGCTTAAAATCCTGGGTCGCAAAGTTCAGCCGACTCTCCGCTGCTTTCAAATTTTCCTCCGCGGTCTGCACGGCGACCTGCAAGTCGCGATCTTCGAGTTTGACGAGCACATCGCCCTGTTTGACGGCATCACCGCTGCGCACGGTGATGGCGATGATGCGCGCTGCGGGCAACCGCGAGATCACGGCAATCTCTTCGCGGCTGCGTACGGTGCCGATCGCATGATGGATCACAGGAAGCTTTGCGATGCGCGGGCTCATCCAGCGGTTCTCGACGGTTCGGGCCGCTTTTTCGCCGGGACGAATCTTTTTCGGTCCGCCAACCGTTCCAGCTTGATAGAGCATGGCCCAGATGATAAAGGCGATCGAAAGCGTTACGAGTGCGATAGAGCCGATTTTTTTCATGCGGAAACATCCTCCTTGTCAATCAACATATAAATGGTGGGAATCACGATCATCGTGAAAAGCGTGCTGGCGATGAGGCCGAAAATCAAGGCCCAGGCAAGTCCGGAGAAGATCGGGTCCAGCGTGATCGGCCAGGCGCCCATCAGGGTCGTGATGGCGGTCAGCATAATCGGACGGAAACGGACGGCGCCCGACTGCTCGACAGCCTGCCGCAAGCTGAGTCCGGTTGCGCGCGCTTCCTGAATGAACTCGATCAGCACGATGCTGTTGCGGATCACGATACCGCCGAGCGCGATCATGCCGATCATACCTGTGGCCGTGAAGAAAACGGGCGAGGCGTAGTCGCCCACGCGATGCGAGAAGAGCAGATTCAACAGGTAAAAGCCGGGAGCGATACCGATAATCGTGAGCGGGATTGCGCCCATCATGATGCCGGACAGGGTAAAACTGCGCGTCTGGATGAGGAGCAGCAGCAAGATACCCAGAAGCGCGATGCCGAAAGCAATGCCCAGATCGCGAAAGACGCGCAACGTAATCTCCCACTCACCTTCACCCGCCCACGCCACCGTGATCCCTTTGGGAAGCGGTTCTTTCTTCAGCGTGCTGAATTGCGCTGCCAGAATCAACTCGCCGGGGGCGCGACCTACAGGTTCCGCGGTGACGAAGACGACGCGCTGCAAATTCTTGTGCATGATCGGATATTCCGCCGGCATGCTTTTCAACGTTCCGAGTTCCGCAAGCTGGACCGGTCCTGAACCGCCATTCAATGTCAGGCTCATGAGCTGCTCAATGGCATTGCGGTCCGCATAGGCGAGGCGGATGTTGACCTGTAGCGGCTGGCGTTCGCTTTCCACGCGTAGCAGACCTGCCTGCGCACCGCTGATCGCGCTGGAGAGACAGTGGACGATCTCCGTCGCGGAGATACGATGGGCGGCTGCTTTTTCAGCATCGATCACAAAGACAAAGGGTTGCGGTGAGCGTTCCTGAAGGATGTCCAGCTCCTTCATATGGTGCAGGTCCGTACGGCCGAGGAGATTTTGAACGCGTTGGGCACCTGCATAGAGTTTTTCATACGGCATATCCGGGGTCCCGTAGACTTCTGCGGTAATGGTCGAGATTACAGGGGGGCCGGGTGGAATCTCGACGATGTTGACGTGTCCCGCGTAAGTACCGATGATCCGTTCAATCGAGGGTCGAATGCGCAAAGCGATGTCGTGCGAACCCATGGTGCGCATGGCTTTGGGTACGAGGTTGATGCGGATGTCCGCATGATTGGCCTGCGTGCGCATCTTGTAGTGACGGACAAGACCGTTGAAATCAATGGGCGAGGGTGTGCCGATGTAACTTTGATAATCGCGCACCTCGCTCTGCCGCGCCAGGTAGTGCTCCAGTTCGGCAACCGCGCGCGTGGTGGTTTCCAGCGTTGAACCGGTCGGCAATTTGACGATCAGCTGCAGTTCATTGCGGTTGTCATACGGCAACATCTTCAGGGGGACCCCAAAAACCATCAGCGCCGCTGTCGCGACGACGAGGGTGGAGACCGTGACAAGAAGGATGATCGCATTGCGTTTTTTAAAGAAGGGGCCGATCAAGGCCTTGTAGGTGCGCGTGATCCAGACGGGCGCACCGTCGGAACCGGGGACAAGTTCGCCTGCACGCTTGCGCAGTAGGCGGTAGGACATGAAGGGAACAAAGGTCAGCGCGCAGACCGTGGAGAAGGAGACGGTCAGCGGGACATTGATGGCCATGGGCGCCATATAGGGGCCCATCATGCCGGTGATGAAAAACATCGGGATGAATGAGACGATGACCGTCAATGTCGAGAGAATGACGGGCGGCAGCACCTCTTTCACAGCATCCAGCGTAGCTTCCAGCGGGTTCTTGCGGCCCATGCGGATGTGACGCTGAATATTGTCCACGTTGGTGATAGGATCATCCACGACCAAGCCGAGACTGAGGATCAGCGCAAAGAGGGTGACGCGGTTCAGCGTATAGCCGAAAGCGTAATTGGTAAAAAGTGCCAGGGCAAAGCTGACGGGGACGGAGAGCCCCACGACAATGCTTTCGCGCCAGCCCATGGTGATGACGATGAGCAGGATCACGGTGACGATGGCGAAGAACATGCCGGAGACGAGGTCGTTGACGCGATCATTCGCCGATTCACCTTGGTCGCGTGTCACGGCGAGCTGAACCGTTGAAGGAACGATTGTCCCCTTGGCCTGTTCCGCGGCGTCGATGATCTTTTTTGCGAGCGCGACCGCATTCACGCCTGCTTTCTTGCTGAAGGCCAAGGTCACCGCTTCCTGTCCATTGTGGCGCACGAGTGTTGTGGGAACGTCCGGGGCATCAATCACAGTCGCGATATCGCGGACGTGCACGATGCGGTCGTGATCGGCCTTGACCACGATGTTGGCGATCGCCTCTGCGCTGGTGATATGCGGGTCGGTGAGCAAAATATTTTCCGTGTTCGCGCGCACAAAGCGTCCGACCGTGGCGGAGACATTGGCGCGTCGAATCGCGTTTTGAATGTCGCACAGACTGAGTCCGCGGGCCGCCAGGTTTTCGATGATCGGTTCCACACGGATGATGCGCGGTTGGCCGCCGATGATCTCCGTGCGCGAGATGTCGGCAATCGCATCGAGGCGCGCCTTCAATTCTTCCGCAATGCGGCGCAGACCGAGTCCGTCGTAGGCGGCGGAGGTGAGCGTGAGGGTGACGATAGGCACATCGTTGATGCTGACCGGAATGATGCGCCAGCCGGTGACGCCTTCAGGGACGATGTTCAGGTTTTCATCGATCTTATCGCGCAGGCGCACCATGGAGCGATCGCGGTCCTGTCCTACGAAGAAGCGTACGGTCACCATGGCGCCATCGCGCGCGCTGGAGGAATAGACGTGTTCAACGCCATCGAGCTGCCAGAGGATTCGTTCGAGCGGTCGCGTCACGAGTTCTTCGGTTTCTCGCGGCGAGTGTCCGGGAAAGGCAACTTCGATGTCCGCCATGGGGACAATGATCTGCGGGTCTTCTTCGCGCGGTGTGACCACCAGTGCAATGCTGCCGAGAAAGAGTGATGCTACAATGAGCATGACTGAAAAGGGGCCATCCAGAAAAAAATGAACGATTCGCATAATCATCGGAAAAACCTCTTAAATGTGCGACATATGATGGTTGACTTTAGCAGGAATAACAGGGAAGTCAAGCGCGGTTTGCCGATATCTAATCTCGACGGGGGCGCTTGAGATTGTTATGCTGTTCTCACTTTTCAAGGGGGAGTGAAAAATGGCCATTGATGTGTTTCTGCTCAATACGTCTGTGTTGGATATACGGAGTCCCGATTTTACGTTTACCGATGCGCTGGCCGGCCCTGGCGGATTAGCGCGCTGTTCAACCGCGCAGATGCCGGGCTACACGCAGGAACGCCTGGCCGGCTATATTCGCCAGGGCGTTGCGACAGCCGGTGGCAATGGTAACACCGCGCCCTTGCTGGCGCATGCCGGGGTGCGCGTGGCGGTCGGTTCATACGTCGGCGCGGGACCGTATGGCGGCTTGGATATCCAGGGCCGGACGTTTTACGATCTGCTGGCCCGGAACGGTGTGGATCTTTCGGCTACGGTTGTCCATCCTTCGCTGCCGACAGGGACGACGTTTATCCATCAGACGCCAGCCGGGGAGCGCGGCGGTATCGCCTATTTTCCCAATGCCAACAACGATTTCGATTTTGCGCGCTTCCGGAGCGAGGTCGAACGCTTAGATCCGAAGATCGTCTATTACATGTATTCCGGTCTTTCTGATCGCGGCGACGCCCATGAGGGACGCGATCTGGCGGCCTTTGTCCGCGGGTGCCGGGAAGATGGACGGCTCACGATTGTAGATAGCCATACGCTGTGCGGTAATCCGCAGGAGTTGATTCGCGCCGGTGCACCTGTGGCGGCGTATCGGCTTTTAGAGCCCTTGCTGGGCGAACTCGACATCTTTTTCACCTCGGTGGATGAAGCCCGCATGATCCGGAACACGCTGGAAGGCGCGGGGACGGATCATGGCGCGGATGTGCACGCCAGCATTGAGGGCTACTTGCGGTTTGTGGCGGCGCGCTTTGGCCGCGCGGGGCGTCCGCAGCTGTTCGGCGTGACCGTGAAACGCGGCGCGTATACGCTGTGGCTGAAGGGCGACGGTGCGATCGGGCCTGTCCAGTTTACGGAGTCGCGCTACAGCGTCGACGGCGTGGTCGATCTGGTCGGCGCGGGCGACTCCTTCCGCGCGGGTTTGATCGGGTACATTGCGCAGGCGCGCGAAGCGTTCCTTGCCGGTGGTCTCAATGTGGATGAAGCGGTGCAGGTGGGCAATCTGATGGCGACGCTCTACGTGACCGCTCCGCTGGAGAACCGCTATGGCGCAATCCCGCGGCTGGCACAGCTGATCGCGGTGGTGCGTTCAGGGAAGCTCTATACGGATATCGCGGCCTTGCTGCGCGATGTGCGGGCCTTTCAGGCATAGATCAGCCGTCCCTCTAATTGTTTCCCGAGGCTGTTCAATCGTCGATTGACAGCACCCCCTTGAAAACGGTATCTTTTTATTAAAGAGGAGACTATGAAGGAAAAAAAGACGAACAAGAAAACCGTTAGCCAGCAACAAGGACCGCGTACCGGGGCCCAATGCGTTGTAGATAGCCTGGCGAAAGCGGGATGCGAAGTGCTGTTTGGTTATCCAGGCGGCCAAGCCATTGACATGTTTAACTGCATTTATGATGCGCCGTTCCAATTCGTATTGGCTCGTCATGAGCAGGGCGCTGTACATATGGCGGATGGCTACGCGCGTGCAACGGGTAAGCCAGGCTGCTGCATTGTTACGTCTGGTCCGGGGGCCACGAATACGATCACCGGTCTTGCAACCGCCAATATGGATGGCATTCCGCTGGTCTGTATCACGGGCCAGGTGCCGCTCCACCTGATCGGCACGGATGCCTTTCAGGAAGCCGATGTCATGGGCATTACGCGCTCCGTGTCCAAACATAATTTTCTCGTTCGCGATGTCGATGAATTGCCCGACATCATTGCCAAGGCCTTTTACATTGCGACGACGGGCAAGCCGGGGCCAGTGGTGGTCGATATTCCGAAGAATGTCCAGAAGGCCAAGACCATGGTTCCTTCAAAGGATCCGGCGGAGGTGACCATGCGCGCCTATCGTCCCGAGGTGGTCGTGGCGGAGTCCGACATCAAGAAGCTGGCGGATCTGATCAACCGTGCTGAGCGTCCCTTGCTCTACGTGGGCGGCGGCGCGATCAGCGGCAACGCGACGGCGGAGCTCTGCGAGCTGGCGCACAAGGCGCAGATTCCGGTCTGCACAACCATGATGGCGCTGGGGGCCTTCCCCGAAAACGATCCGCTCTCCCTGGGCATGGTCGGCATGCATGGCTGCGCAGCGGCGAATTACGCGGTGGATCGGAGCGATCTGCTGATTTCAGCGGGTGCTCGCTTCGATGACCGTGTGACAGGCAAGATCGATGAGTTCGCTAAGCGCGCGGTGACGGTGCATATCGATATCGACCGCTCGGCGATCGGCAAGAACGTGGAGACCCATTTCGGCATCCATGGTTACCTGAAACAGGTGCTGGAAGGCGTGTTGCCGCGCGTGAAGAAGACAACGCGCGACGCCTGGTTCAAGCAGGTCAAGGAGTGGCAGACGAATTATCCGCTGTGCTATCCGCAACCGAAAGACGTGCTGATGCCGCAGGCGGTGATCAAGAAAATCGACGAGCTCAGCCACGGTAAGGCGCTCATCACCACCGATGTGGGCCAGAACCAGATGTGGGCCACGCAATTTTTCACCTACACCAAGCCGCGGAGCTTTATTTCGTCCGGCGGACTTGGCACCATGGGCTTCGGCCTGCCGGCCGCGATTGGCGTGCAGTTAGGGCGTCCCAAAGATCTGGTGGTCTGCGTGACCGGCGATGGCGGCATCCAGATGAACATCCAGGAACTGGTTGTCGCGGTGGAGCACAAGCTGCCTATCGTGATTGTGATTCTGAACAATGGCGTGCTCGGTATGGTGCGCCAGTGGCAGGAGCTTTTCTTCGAGAAGCGCTACTCCGGCGTGATCCTCGGTCAGCACAATCGCCGGCCTAACGAGAAGATCGAGGACCGCGATGTCTATCTGCCCGACTTTGTCAAGATCGCCGAGGCATATGGCGCGCAGGCGATGCGCGTGACCACGGAGGATGCGGTGGATGCGGCCTTGCAGGAGGCCTTTGCCAGCAAGAAGACCACGGTGATCGAGTGCATCGTCTCGCCGGAGGCGAATGTGTTCCCCATGATTCCGCCCGGAATGCACGTTTCCGCCATGGTCGGCCACACCAAGAACTAGGAGCTTTTGTCATGAATCACATTATTAACTGTCTCGTGGAAAACCAGCCGGGTGTCCTGGCGCGGATCGTGGGCTTGTTCTCCGGCCGCGGTTACAATATCGAAACGCTGAACGTCGGTCCGACTGCGGATCCGACGGTCTCCAAGATGACGATCGTTGTTCCGGGCGATGTGAAGGTGATTGAACAGGTGACGCAGCAGCTGACGAAGCAGGTGGACGTGATCGATGTCGTGAATATGACCAATCGCCGCCACTTGGATCGCGAGCTGATTCTGGTGCGCGTGGGCGTGCAGGATCATCAGCAGCGCGTCGAGGTCCTGGATCTCGCCTCGCTCTTTCGCGCGGTCGTGATCGGTGTTCAAGAGGATTCAGTCACGGTGCAGATGGTCGGCGATCAGGAGTCGGTGACCGACTTCCTGAGTCTGCTCAAGCCCTATTCGATCAAGGATATTTCGCGTTCCGGCGTGATCGCCGTGGGACGCGGGGACGATTAACCGCATGTATCGTTTCGGAATTTTCGGTTTTCCAATCAAGCACTCGCTCTCGCCGGTGATGCACACCGCATCCTTCCGGTCGCTCGGACTGGATGCGGAGTATCTCGCCTACGAGGTGGCACCTGAAGATCTGGAATGCGAACTGAAGGCCCGTCAGTCTGAGGGCTTTTGCGGCTTGAACCTGACGATTCCGCACAAGACTGCGGTGATCCCCTTCATCGATCGCGTGGACCCTGTCGCCGCGTTGGCTGGCGCCGTGAATACGGTGCGCTTTGATGCGGATGGCAAGACGAGCGGCTTCAATACGGATATCGGCGGTTTTCTGACGGATTTGAAAGAGAGCTGCGGCGTGACGCCGGAAGGCAAGCGCATCCTGCTTGTCGGATGCGGCGGTGCAGGCCGCGCCATTGCGCTCGGTTGCGTGCGCGCCGGCGCTGCGGCTGTGCTCCTGGCCAATCGCACGGAAGCGCGTGCCCACGAGGTGGCGGCGTTGCTGCAGGCGCTGGCCACGCACACCGCAGTTGAGGTTTTGCCGTCCGATTCAGAACAGTGGTGCTTGGCGGCGCGGACGTGCGACATCATCATCAACGGCACGTCGTCCGGTCTACACGCGGAGGATGTGTCGCCCTTGCCCGCAGCTGCCTTTTGCACGCATCAGGTCGTCTACGATCTGGTCTATTCGCCGACGCGGTCAACGCCCTTTCTGCGCTGTGCCTGGGAGCAGGGGGCACGCGGCGTAGATGGCCTGGGCATGTTGGTCCATCAGGGCGCTGAGGCGTTCCGGATCTGGATGGGACGCGACGCGGATGTCGCGGCCATGCGCGCTGCGGTTTGGAAAGAAAAATGAGAACGTTACTTCCACTTTGCATGATCATCGGAGCGCTGAATGCGTTTGCTCAGCCGCGCGTGATCTGGGGTGGAAGTCGTTCGCCGAACAGCGTCTCCGTGGCAGGCCGCCTGCCTGCCACACTGTCCGAAACGAATCTGCTGTGGGAGGTGCGGCTCGGTACGCATCACTACTCGATCCCAACCGTTGCGGATGGCCGCATCT
The DNA here is from genome assembly GCA_964567125.1 of uncultured Akkermansia sp. GTDB lineage: Bacteria > Verrucomicrobiota > Kiritimatiellia > RFP12 > UBA1067 > CAZMLC01. The sequence goes on along the minus strand of CAZMLC010000046.1, from coordinate 8,157 downwards.
ATCTGGCCCTCAACGATGCGAATTTCACGCGGACCGGTGCGCGCGCCAGCGGTGGCGGCCTCGTGGTCTGCCTCGATCTCAAGACCGGTCGACGCCTGTGGGCCTTGATCTCGCCGCGTCTGATGGAAGGCACGCGTCCGCCCTATTACTTTGACCAGTGGGGGTGCGGGATCTGTTCCGGGCCTGTGGTCGATGGCGAGCGCCTCTACGTGGTCGGCAATCGCGGGGATATCCTCTGTCTGGATCGGCAGGGACAACGCAATGGCAACGACGGTCCTTTCCTCGATGAAGCGGCCTACATGCAGCTTGCGGACAACACCGCGCTGACGGCGGAGGACGGCGATCTGATCTGGCGCTTCGACATGCTGAAGGTCTGCGACATTGCGCCGCACGATGTCTGCGGCAGCACGATCCTGAAGGTCGATGACCTGCTCTTTATCGGCACGTCGAACGGTGCGAACAATCAACACATCCATGCGCCGCGCCCGGATGCGCCGACGCTCATTGTCGTGGATGCCCGGACCGGTACGCTGGTCGCGCAGGACGATGCGAAGATCGGGCAGCGGATCTTTCACGGCAATTGGTGCTCGCCGTCGTATGCGGAGGTGGCCGGACGTAAGCTGATCTTCTTCGGCGGGGGCGACGGTCTGCTCTACGCCTTTGAGTTCCCAACGCCGCAGCCGGGGCGCGTGCAGATGCTGCAGACCGCCTGGGTCGCGGACTGCAACCCCGCGCACTATCGCGAAAGGAACGGCGAGAAGATTCCGTATGCGACGTGGCGCAACAAGCAGCCCTTCGGTCCCTGCGAGCCGCTGGGGACGCCGGTTGTCGTGGATGGACGCGTCTACGTGGCGATCGGGCAGAGCCCGGTTCATGGCACCGGAGAGGGCTGTCTGAGCTGCTTCGATGCCGCGACGGGCAAGGTGCTCTGGCGCACGGAGAAGGTCAGCCGCTCCTTGGCCACGGTCGCGCTCGCGGACAACATCGTCTATCTGCCGGATTCCGCCGGAATACTGCACGCGTGCGATGCAAAGAGTGGCGAAGCCCTGTGGACGGCGGCATTGAGTGCGCCAGCCTATTATGCCAACGCGTTCGTTGCCGACAACAAGGTCTATGCGAGCACGGAACGCGGAGATTTCTGGATCTTCAAGGCAGGCAAGCAAAAAGAGGTGCTCTTTAAAATAAAGCTGCCGAGTCCGCCGATTACGGTAACGGCGGTCGATGGGTTGCTGCTGATTCCGATGCAGAACCGTCTGCGGGTCTACAGCGGCAAATAACCTTCTCCGACGGTCGACGATTCACCGACGTGGATGAACTGTTTCACCGGTTCCCCGGTGATGCCGATCTGGCCTGCGATCCGCGCGCAGGTCATGGCATCTTCAAGCGCATTGTGATGGTGGAACGTATAGCCGAAATGAGCGGCCATATCGTTGAGTCGGTGCGACTTCATCTGTTTGAAATGTTTGCGCGCAAGTTGCAGGCTGCAGATGTAGGGAAAGGTGATCGAGGACAATTTGTAAAGTTGCAGGACCGCCTTCAATTGGCTTAAGTCAAAATTCGCATTGTGGATCACGATGCAATCGCCGCGATGCAGGAAGTTCGCCATCTCGTTCCAGACCGTAGAAAATTCAGGCGCATCGCGCAGATCGTCGTGAAAAATACCGTGGATTTCCGTAAAGCTCTTCTGCATCCAGTCGAGCGTGCGGTGCGGACGGATCAGCCAGGTCCGCGAATCGATAACCGCATCGTCCTCTACGAGTGCAAGGCCGATGGAGCAGATGCTGCCTGCATGGTAATTCGCGGTTTCGAAGTCAAGTCCGAGCAGGTTCATGGGACCTCCTAGCAATGGAAAAAAGGAACGCTCCACGAGGTGTAGAGCGTTCCTTTTTGTGTTGGGCTGAACCCTTACTTCGCGTAGACTTTCTTCGCGTGGTAGTGGTTGTGCAGGAGCTTGTGCGCCTTTTCGCTGAGCGGAGCGCCCAAGTATTCCTGATAGACCTTCTGGATTTCAGGATTGAGGTGAGACATGCGCAGGACGCACTTCTCATCATCCGTGTAAATGCCAGCGGTACGCGCTTTGCGGACTTCATCCGTTGCGCCGGTGGGCTGTCCGCCACCACCGATACAGCCGCCGCGGCAGGCCATCACTTCGATGAAGTCATAGCGCGGCTTGCGGCCCGCTTTACGGTCTTCGCGGATTGCGTCCAGGACCTGCTCGACGTTGCCCATCTGGTGAGCGATCGCGATGCGGACCTTGGTGCCCTTGATGTCGATTTCCGCTTCCTTGACGCCCTTCATGCCGCGCACGGCTTCGAAGTTGATCGAAGGCGGTTGCGCTTCTTTCGTGATCAGGCAGTAGGCTGTGCGCAGCGCGGCTTCCATCACGCCGCCCGTCACGCCGAAGAGCGTTCCTGCGCCCGTGTAGGCGCCGAGGATCGAATCCGCATCTTCAGCCTCAAGCTTGGTGAAGTCGATGCCCGAGCTCTTGAACATCTTCGAGAGCTCACGGGTGGTGAGCACGATGTCGATGTCCTGATGACCGCTGGCGAACATATTCTCGCTGCGGGAGATTTCGTACTTCTTGGCTGTGCAGGGCATGATGGAGACCATGACGATCTTTGCGGGATCGATGCCCATTTTCTCTGCATAGTAGGTCTTGGAGAGCACGCCGAGCATCTGCTGCGGTGACTTCGCCGACGAGAAATTGTCGATAAAGTCCGCCGCATATTTTTCCATCCAATCTGTCCAGGCCGGGCAGCAGGAGGTGATGAGCGGCAAGGTGCCCTTCTTGGTGAAGCGTTCGATGAACTCGCTGCCCTCTTCCATGATGGTCAAGTCAGCGGTGTAGTTCGTGTCGAAGACCGCCTTGAAGCCGAGACGGCGCAGACCCGCATAGGTTTCACCGGTCATCAGCTTGCCCGGAGGCAGGCCGAAGGACTCGCCGATGGCCACGCGGACCGCCGGAGCGATCTGGACAACGCAATGCTTGTCAGGATCGCGGAGCGCGTTCCAAACCTTGCGGGTCTCATCGTTCTCGTAAATCGCGCCGACCGGGCAGTGCGCCGAACATTGACCGCACTTGATACAGGGCGATTCGTTCAGGCTGACATCTGCGGCAGGAGCCATGCGCGTCTTTTCACCGCGACCGATGAACTCGAGCGCCCAGACATCCTGCATGCCTTGGCAGACCAGCGCGCAGCGGCCGCACTTGATGCACTTCTGCTGGTTGAGGACAATCGACGGGGTCGAATTGTCCACCGGGATGGTTGGGACTTCCTTCGGGAAGGGAATCTCGCGAATGCCGAAATCCGCCGCGAGGGTCTGCAGTTCGCAGCTGCCGTTGCGCGGGCACTGCAAGCAGTCATTCGGGTGGTTGGCGAGGATCAATTCGAGCACCGTGCGGCGGACGCGGACGATATCCGCGTCGTGCGTGGTGATCTTCATGCCTTGCGAGGCCTCCGTGCAACAGGCGCGGAGCAACTTCGGTGAACCAGCCTGACGCACGACACAGATTCCGCACGCAGCCCAGGCGGGCAGGTCCGGATGGTAGCAGAGCGTCGGGATTTTGACCTGAACCGACTTTGCGGCATTCAGGATGGAGGTTCCGGCCGGTACTTCCACCGGAATCCCGTTGATTTCCAATTGAATCGTGTTTGACATAAAACATTACTCCTTTAGGCGCGCGTGACCGCGTGGAACTTACAGACCTCAAAGCACTGGCCGCATTTGATGCATTTGTCCGCATCAATCTTATGCGCTTGCTTGCGCTCACCTGAAATGGCATTGACCGGGCAGACGCGCGCACAGGCTGTACAGCCGACGCACTTGCCTACGAGAATGCCATAGCTCAACAAATTCTTGCACTTGCCCGCTTTGCACTTCTTGTCGTGGATGTGTTCCTTGTACTCATCCATGAAGTAGCGCAGGGAGGATGTGACCGGATTCGATGCTGTCTGGCCGAGGCCGCAGAGCGACGCGCGGCACATGGCTTCGCTGATATCCTTCATGTTTTCGATATCTTCTTCCGAGCCTTCGCCCTTACAGATTTTATCGAGGTAATTCAGGAGCTTGCGTCCGCCGATGCGGCAGGGTGCGCACTTACCGCAGGACTCATCGACCGTGAAGTCGAGGTAGAACTTGGCAATATCCGGAATGCAGTCATCTTCATCCATGACGATCAGACCGCCCGAGCCCATGATGGAGCCGATCTTGGCGAGGTTTTCGTAGTCGATCGGTACGTCGAGGAATTGAGGCGGGATGATGCCGCCGGACGGACCGCCGGTCTGGGCTGCCTTGAACTTCTTGCCGTTGCGGATGCCGCCGCCGATATCGAAGATGATTTCGCGCAACGTGGTGCCCATCGGCACTTCGATCAGGCCGGAGTTGTTGATCTTACCCGTGAGCGCGAAGACCTTGGTACCCTTGGCGGTCGCGGTGCCGATCTTGTTGAACCAGCCGCTGCCCTTGAGGAGGATCACCGGGATGTTCGCCAACGTTTCGACGTTGTTGATCACGGTCGGACGGCCCCAGAGACCTTTGACCGCCGGGAAGGGGGGACGGGGGGTCGGCATGCCGCGCTTGCCTTCAATGGAAGCGAGCAACGCTGTTTCCTCGCCGCAGACGAACGCGCCGGCGCCGAGGCGGATTTCAACCGAGAACGAGAAGCCGCTACCGAGAATATCGTCGCCGAGCAGACCGCATTCGGTGGCCTGCTTGATGGCGGTTTCCAGACGCTGGATCGCGAGCGGATATTCCGCGCGAATGTAGACATAGCCCTTGCTCGCGCCAATGGCATAGCCGGCAATGGCCATGGCTTCAATAATCGAATGCGGGTCGCCTTCCAGGGTGGAACGATCCATGTATGCGCCAGGGTCGCCTTCGTCAGCGTTGCAGACCATGTACTTCTGGCCAGCAGGCTGAGCCGCTGCGAACTGCCACTTCTTGCCCGTCGGGAAGCCAGCGCCGCCACGGCCGCGGATGCCGGATTTCAGGACTTCGTCGATGACCTCCTGGGGCTTCATCTCGAAGAGCACCTTTTCCAAGGCCTTGTAGCCGTCGCGGGCGATGTATTCTTCAATCTTGTCCGGATCGATCACGCCGCAGTTGCGCAGCACGATACGGAACTGCTTCTGATAGAAATCGATGCCTTCAACGCCGACATTGAGCTTGCTCTGGTTCTTATCGTAGAGGAGGCGTTCAACGACGCGGCCCTTGACGATATGCTCTTTGATGATCGCTTCCGCGTCTTCGGGCTTCACTTCGACATAGAAGGTGTCTTGGGGAAGGATCTTGACGATCGGACCCTTTTCGCAAAATCCGAGACAGCCGGTGCGGACGACTTGGACGTCATTCACCAGACCGTTATCTTCGACGGCTTTCTTGAGCGCAGCGAAGAGTTCGATACCCTTGTTCGATTCACACGCGGTACCGCCGCAAACTAAAACGTAATGTTTGTAACCCATGATTTTCTTTCCTGATTATTTGTGGACGATGTCCATCGCGGGGCGGTCGCAGATGTGATTGTCAACCAGCTTCTTGCCAATGACGTGATCCTCCACGATCAGCTTGGCGATTTCCTTGTTGACGTTGCCGTAAATTACGACCGGCATTTCAGGGACAATGACTTCAACCGTCGGTTCCGAGTGGCACATGCCCATACACCCGGTCTGGCGTACGAGAACATTGGTCACTCCCTTTCCATCAAGGGCCTCAAGGATCGCATTGAACGTATCCTTTGCGCCTGCTGCGATTCCGCACGTGCCCATGCCGACAATCACTTGGATGTCCTTGTTTGACGGGTCGCGCTTCACCATCGCCTTCTGCTGTTCTTCGCGCAGTTTGCGCAAAGCGTCCAGTGTCAGTTTTGCCATTTTCGTTCTTCCTTCTTACGAATGTTGTAGATGCTCTTCTTGTGATTCCAGAAATTCTTTTGCGAGAGCAAGCGTCCCCGCTTCTTCCAGATTGCCGAGGGCTTCTGCAAGCTCAGCCCGGGAAATCGTATAGGTGTCTGTGGGTGTCTTTCGCGTGAGAATCAGGTTGTACGTGTTACCGAAGGTCATCAGCCCGAGAACCGTGTGTGCCACATTGCCCAGCGGAGGTGTGTCCCAGTTGCGCGCGTCCATCGTAAAACGGATCTGCGTTCCGTGTCCCGGTTGCGAGGTGATCTCCGCCTTTCCTCCAGCGGCTTCGGCTGTTTGAATCAGCAGAGGTAATCCGAGTCCCACGCGGCGGTGGTCATGTTTCCCAGCTTCGCTGTAGAACGGCTCAATTGCCTTCCTGAGCGTTGCGGCATCCATGCCTTTGCCATTGTCGTTCACTCGAATCTCGATCTGTTCCGGTCCGGTTGAAACCTCCAGTTCGATCTGCGTTGCGCCTGCCTCGATGGAATTCTGCACGAGGTCCGTAATGATGTCGCAGATCGTGGCGTGCACGGGTGCTCCTTAAGCCGATTTGCTTCGCTCGCGGATCGTCTGCACGATACCGTGCATATCCTTGGTTGTCACCTTGCCGAAGACCTCGCCGTTGATGACGAGCACAGGGGCCAGACCGCAGCATCCGAGACAGCGCACGGCTTCAACCGAGAATTCGCCATCCGGAGTGACCGTATTCAGGCCAACGCCGAGAATACCTTCCAGTTCGCGAATGAGATCCTCGCCGCCCTTTAAGTAGCAGGCTGTTCCCATGCACACCTGGATGTTGTTGCGTCCTGGTTTCTTCAGCTTGAAGAAGTTGTAGAACGTAATGACGCCATAAATCTTTGCCAGCGGGACCTCGAGGAGGTCAGCCACTTCAAAGGCGACTTCACGGGGAATGTAACCAAAGTTCTGTTGAACCTTGTGCAGAACCATGATCAGATTTCCCGGCTTTGTTTTCCATTCGGCAATAAAGGCCTTCAGCTCAGGCGTAAGCTTCTGAAGTCCATCTGCCGTTGTTGCGGCGGTACTCACGGTTGTTTTCCTCCACAGTAATCCAACCTTGAACCGTACTCAGGGCTGGAAGGTTTTTAAAAAAAATGTGGAATCAGTATTGCATAATCGAATCGAAAAGCCAAGCGTTTTTGCTGGAATCCCGGAAGATATCGATATTGGAATCGCGAACGGACGACCGGCTTTTTTAGCATGGTTTTGCGTGTGCGGACGGTGCGAATAGTATGACACACTCTTATTTGAGAATGATGAGCGAACCTGGGGCGGTCACGGAGAGGACTGCGGACGTGTCAGTCATCGTGACTCTGGCGACCATGCCGAGAGGCGGCGTCACGCTGTCCACACCGGCGCTGAGCGCTGCGCGCGTGGCCGAGTCGATGGACCCAAAGGTGAAAAGCGTCTCGACCGCCGGCAGGGTCGCGGGCAGGGCATAGGCGACGGGGCCTGTCACCGTCAGCGCGCCGCCGATGTGCAGCGTCCCACCGAATTTTCCGCCGCGGAAATCGAGCGTGAAGTTGCCGGGGATCGTCTCCGCACCTGCGAAGAATTGCGCGTTGGTGCCGGCCAGTGCGAGCATGCCAGGGCCGATGATCGCACCGCTGAACATCGCGTTTTCGAAGGCGTTGACCGTGAGCACGGCGTTGGTGGCGATGGTGACGGTTCCACTGCCGGAGAGCGGCCCGACAGTCTCGAGCGTGTTCACGCCGAGTTCGAATTTCGCCTGCGCCGCGATGTTCAAACGCGAGGTGTCAGGCAGTGCGTCCACGGCATTCAGTCCGGCGGCCAGGCGGAGCGGGAAGGGCCCGACCGTGGCGCTGCGCACATTCGGTGTGGGGTAACGGAATTGCTCGTCCACGCAGGTGAACGATTCGGCGGCCCCGTTCGTCGGCATCACAAAGAAGCGCCAGGAGGTCGGGTCGCGGTGGGCGATGTCGTGCGAGGTGGTCCACTGGTAGGCGTCAAACTCCAGGTTGGTGTGGGCGTTGATGACGATATGGTTGAGCATGACGCTGGAGTACATGCGGTTGACGGCCGTTGCCACCCGGTCGTTGTCCGTGAGTTTCTGCGTGCTGCCGACAAAGGCTGGCGCGGGTGCCCAGCTTGTGGTGCCTTCGGGCCAGGGAACGATCTGACCGTTCCGCAGCAGGGTGATCTCGGCGAGCTGCCACGCGGTGGCGCCGTTGTCAGCCGAGTTGGTTTCGTTGCGGACGTTCATGATCTGGAAGCAGAA
>CAZMLC010000045.1:0-22714 GCA_964567125.1 uncultured Akkermansia sp. | reverse complement strand
GGCATGGGCGAGAATATCGTTGCGCTGTGCGATGTCGACCGTACGAGCGTGGACCGCGCACTGAAGCACATGGAAGGCAAGGGCGCTTCGACCAAGGATGTCAAGTGCTACAGCGACTATCGCAAGATGCTGGATGAGTGCAAGAATCTGGATGCCGTGCTTGTTTCGACGCCTGACCACACGCATGCTCCGGCAGCGATCCGCGCGATGAAGATGGGCATGCACGCCTATGTTGAGAAACCGCTCGTCCGTACGATCTGGGAATTGGGGTATTTCGAGAAGGTTGCCAAGACCAACGGCGTGGTGACGCAGATGGGCAACCAGGGCAGCGCGAGCGATGGTCTTCGCCGCAATGTCGAAGTGTTGAGTTCTGGCATTCTCGGTAACGTCACGGAAGTGCACGTTTGGACCAATCGTCCGGTGTGGCCACAGGGCATGCTCCGTCCGGAAGGTTCGGATCCGATTCCTTCGACGCTGGATTGGGATAGCTGGCTGGGTACAGCGCCGGTCGTGCCGTACAAGAAGGATACCTATCCCTTCAAGTGGCGCGGTTTCTTCGATTATGGCACTGGCGCGTTCGGCGATATGGCCTGCCACACGATGAACCTGCCGTTCCGCGGCTTGAAGCTGGGTAAGGTGGTCGCAGCGGAGTGCGTCAAGATCGAAGGCAAGAACAAGGATTCCTTCCCGAGCAAGAGCATTGTCAGGATGACCTATGCGGCGCGCGGCGCCATGCCGGAAGTTTCGCTCTTCTGGTACGATGGCAATCTGAAGCCCTCCGCGGATATCATGCCGCCCGTGATCGCCACGCTCGGCGAAGTGCCGCGGACCGGTTGCTTGGTCATTGGTGACAAGGGTATGCTCGTCAGCACGAACGATTATGGTGCAGATGCCTACATCGCGTTGAAGGGGGATTCCAAGATGAAGTCTGTCGCCAAGGGCGATACTTTTGCCTCGATCCCGACCTTCCTGCCGCGCGGTTCGGAACATCATCGCGAATTCGTCCAGGCCTGTAAGGGTCAGGGCAAGTGCTTGTCCGACGTGGAACATTCGATTCCGTTGCTGGAAGGCATGCTTGTGGGCTGCATTGCGCAGCGCATTCCGGGCAAGCTGGAATGGAACAGCGCCAAACAGAGCTTCGCGAACAACGCGGAAGCCAATCTGTTGCTCACGCCGCATATCCGCAAAGGCTGGGAGTTCTAAGGCTGACGCAGAGAAATCTGCAAACAAAAAAAACGGCGGGTTTGCCCGCCGTTTTTTTTGTTTTACGGAGTGTGGCGGCGCCTCAGCAGATGTTTTCCGCATGCAGCACGGCGAGCAGTTTCTGCGCGGCGTTGGCTTCAGCCATCCGCTTGGTCCGGCCCTCGCCGATGGCCCGTTGCCCCTGTATGACGCTGGCTTCCACCTGGTAGCTGGGCGAGTGATCCGGCCCTGTTGTTGCAAGCAGCGCGTAGTGCGGTGAGTTGGCCCAGCCCAGACGCTGCGCCAGTTCCTGCAATTTCCCTTTGGGATTCTCATCCCAGAGATCCTCGATCTCGGTTGATTTCTCGCGCAGGATCACGGTGAAGATGGCCTGCGCGGCGGCGAGGCCGCCATCGCACCAGGCTGCGCCGATCACGGCTTCCATGGCATCGGTGAGGAGGCGTTCCTTGTCGCGGCCTCCGGTCGTGACATCGCTGACGCCGATGCGCAGATAACGTCCAAGGTCGAGGTGGCGTGCAACATCCGCAAGCGCGCGACCATTCGCCACGCGCGTGCGGCGCACGGTCAGTGCGCCCTCGGGTTCGCTGGTGTAGGTTGTGTAGACATATTCAGCCACGAGCAGACCGAGTACGGCATCGCCCAGGAATTCAAGGCGTTGATTGTCCTGTTCGGTCGGGTGTGTCGCGCGATAAGAGGGCGACGTCAGCGCCGTTTCAAGGAGTTTCTTGTCGGTGAAACAATACTCCAGACGTTTTTCCAATGACTCCAACGCGTCGTGTGTGTCAACCATGCGATATTCCGTTCTCAAGTTTGCCGAGCGCCTCCAAGACCCAGACGCGCGGATAAAGCTGTTCATGATACCAGAGCAGGGCGAAATAAAGTCCAATCGGTGCCGGCACGCTGAGCGCCTCAAGCGGATGGCTTCTCAGCCATGCGCCGCCCCGATGCGCGGCAACCGTGTTCGCTGTGCCTGCCAGCGCGATGATGGCCAGGGCGGTCTCTTCCATGCCGCCCGCAGCGCCCATGCTCCACGCGCCATGCTCGCCTTGCTGCGCCGCAAGCCAGTCACACCCCCGTTGAATCATGGGTGACAGTTCCGCGGCATCCAGACCCGCCGCGTGTGCATGCCGTAGAGCGTCAACAACGCGGGCGGTCCCGATAATCGGATTTTTCCCGTGCGGATGCGCCTGATGTCCGAACCAGAGCGCATCCCAGCGGCCATCGAGATGTTGCGTATTATGCAGGTAGCGGAGCATCTTGACAATCGCCTTTTTCAGGCGGTCCGTGCAATCCGGCGTCAGGGAAGGGGTTACCTCCAAGAGCGGCAGCCAGCGCGCACAGGCATGCAGCGCATGCGCGGTAATGTCTGGGCAGCTTTGATCAAAGGGAAGTTTTCCCCAGCCGCGGCAGAAGGTCGGGATGCCGCCATTGCGGTTCTGGACCGAGAGCAGCCACATAAGGCCCGCCTGGGCGACGCGCACGATCTCCGGTGAGGGCTGGGGCTCTGAAAGCAGATGCAGGGCGACCAGCGCGCCGCTGGTGTCGTCCGCATCCGGCACGCCGCCGGGCAGGTCGGTCCAGGCCCAGCCGCCCGGCGCGGCGCCGGTGAAGGGGTGGACGACGCTGTGCTGCGTTGCGCAGTACCAGCGGATCAAGTCGTTCCGCGCCTGCTGGGGCAGGTCCTCGGCCTGGGGGTGATCAATGAGCAGACTGCGGATCGCCAGCGAAGTGACCCAGGTCCGCAAATTCGAGTCGATCGCGGTGCTGCCGTCCGGCCGCAGCGATGTGCGCAGAAACTGGAGGCCGCGCGTGTAGACAACGTGATTGCCGAAACCGGCGTGCCGGAGCGCGAGACAGACAAAGGCCGTGAGCGGTGTTGCATCCAGGAATCCGCCATGGCTCGGTTGCAGGGCGTGCAGTTTGCGTAACAGCGGGGCTGCGACGTAGGCGGCCCAGGCGCAGCGGCGTTGCGCGCGGGCTTTCGCGATGGAGCGGCAGAGTCCTACGGCAATGAGTGCCGGGAGGGCATAGCTCACCACGTGGAGCCGCAGCAGCCGGTAGAACCCACGCGGAAGGAGGGCGAGGAGAAAGGGCAGGGGCGGTATTTCGTGCCAGCAGTTTGCGTCCCCGGTACTGATGGCATGGAACACGAGGATCGGCACGGCAAACGTGCGGTCATGACCATAGATGCGCGCCAAGGCGGTCACAATGGAGGCGGGCGATTCGCCGCCTGCTTTTGCGCGGATCCAGATGTCCGCACGCTGCCGCGTCCGGGATACGCGTTCACACTCTGCGCCGCAGAGCTGCATGCGTTCCGCATAGATCAGGGTGTCGCGTACGATGAGCGTGGTGCTGAGGTTTGAGATGCTCTTTGGCGTATCGCCCCAGCCGCCGTCCTCATTGGCGTGGTCCAGCAGCCAGCGCAGACTTTCCGGTGCCTCTGATCCGAGCGCAACGAAGGTCAATGCCGTACTGAGGGCGCTGGAGGCCAGCTCTCCGGTCCAGACGTCTCCCGTGCGCAAGGCCAGGAGTTGCTGACGCAGAGAGCCGTATCTGTTTTGTTCTTCGAACACGCTGCAATTATGCACGAGGCGCACGCGTTTTTCAAGTCTTGAACCCGAGGCTGAGAGTACTGGGAATACTGACTCAGTACTCCCAGTATTCTCAGCATTCCCAGTTCGCTGTGTGTGGCGTTAGGCCCCGCGTATCGGTTAACGGTTGGCCAGATCAAAACGATCGAGATTCATGACTTTGTCCCATGCGGCAATGAAGTCAGTCAGAAATTTCGTCTGTCCGTCAGCACTGGCGTAGACCTCGGCAATCGCGCGCAGTTGCGCGTTTGAGCCGAAGACCAGATCGACGCGCGTAGCGGTCCATTTCACTTTTCCGCTTGCAGCATCGCGTCCCTCAAATAGCTCGTTAGTATCGGAAGTCGGTTTCCACACCGTATCCATGTCGAGGATGTTGATGAAGAAGTCGTTGGTCAGCGTTCCGGGCCGTTCGGTGAATACGCCATGCGCCGTCTGTCCGACGTTCGTATTCAAGACGCGCAAGCCGCCGATCAGCACGGTCATTTCCGGCGCGGTCAGGGTGAGCAGCTGCGCCTTGTCAATCAGCAGCTCCTCTGCGCGTACGGCAAAACGACACTTCTGATAGTTGCGGAAGCCGTCGGCAACAGGTTCGAGTACCGCGAACGAGGCGACGTCTGTCTCTTCCTGTGCAGCATCCATGCGTCCAGGTGTAAAGGGAACGCTGAGGTGGACGCCTGCATCCTGGGCCGCCTGTTCAATCGCGGCGCATCCGGCAAGGACAATCAGGTCAGCGAGCGAGACCCGCTTGTCGGTTGTTTGCGCCTGGTTAAAGGTGTGCTGGATTTCTGCCAGTTTCTTCAGCACGACGGCCAATTGCGCAGGCTGGTTTGCAGCCCATGCGTTCTGCGGTGCGAGGCGAATGCGTGCGCCGTTCGCGCCGCCGCGCTTGTCGGACCCGCGGAAGGTTGAGGCCGAGGCCCATGCGGTTGAGACCAGCTCCGATACGGTTAATCCTGAGGAGAGCACCGCACGCTTGAGTATGGCCTGGTCGGTCGCGCCAATCAGGGCGTGGTTGACCGCGGGAATGGGGTCCTGCCAGATGAGCGTTTCAGCTGGCACCTCAGGACCGAGGTAGCGGCTGCGCGGGCCCATGTCGCGGTGGGTCAGCTTGAACCAGGCGCGGGCAAAGGCATCGGCAAAGACTTCCGGATTTTCCATAAAGCGGCGCGAAATCTTTTCATAAATCGGATCAACGCGCAGCGCGAGATCCGTGGTCAGCATGGTCGGCTGATGCCGCTTGGCTGGATCGTGCGCATCCGGTACCGTGCCTGCACCGGCCGTACCTTTCGGTTTCCACTGCTGGGCGCCTGCAGGACTCTTGGTAAGTTCCCATTCGTAACCAAAGAGATTCTTGAAGAAGCCGATACCCCACTGGGTCGGCGTGGTTGTCCAGGTGACCTCCAGACCGCTGGTGATGGTATCGCCGCCTTTGCCGGTTCCGAAGCTGCTTTTCCAGCCAAGGCCTTGCTCTTCGAGGCCTGCGGCTTCAGGTTCAGGACCGACATGCGTGGCCGGACCGGCACCGTGCGTCTTGCCGAAGGTGTGACCGCCTGCGATGAGCGCGACGGTCTCTTCGTCGTTCATAGCCATGCGCGCGAACGTTTCGCGGATATCGCGGGCCGCGGCCATGGGGTCGGGATTGCCATTCGGTCCCTCGGGGTTGACATAGATCAAGCCCATCTGGACCGCGGCGAGCGGGTTTTCGAGATCGCGGTCGCCGGAATAGCGCGTATCGCCGAGCCACGTCTTCTCTGAACCCCAGTAGATATCTTTCTCCGGTTCCCAGATGTCGTCGCGGCCGCCGGCAAAGCCAAACGTTTTAAAGCCCATGGATTCCAGCGCGACGTTGCCGGCAAGGATCATGAGGTCAGCCCAGGAAATGTTACGGCCATACTTCTGCTTGATCGGCCAGAGCAGGCGCCGGGCTTTATCGAGATTGACATTGTCTGGCCAGCTGTTGAGCGGCGGGAAACGTTGGTTGCCGTGACCTGCACCGCCGCGGCCGTCGTTGACCCGGTAGGTGCCGGCACTGTGCCACGCCATGCGGATCATCAACGGACCGTAATGGCCGAAATCTGCGGGCCACCACGTTTTTGATTGCGTCATGAGCTCGCGCAGATCCTTTTTCACGGCCGCGAGATCCAGCGTTTTAAAGGCCTCGGCATAGTTGAAGTCCTTGCCCATCGGATTGGACTTGTCCGTATGCTGGTGGAGAATATCCAGCCGGAGTTGATTCGGCCACCAATCCCGGTTTGCTGTGCCGCTACCTGCTGTGTGCGCGTGACCGTGACCCGTTACGGGACATTGACTTGCTGTACTCATGGGGCCTCCTCATTGCTGCGTTGTTTAGAATATGATACGGATATAGATTCAACGTTATGTTGTATAAATGCCAGATTACGAACAAAAATGCAAGACATGTTTTCGAGCATGCGGAATATTTTGCGTGCACCGCTCAACGCGAAAGCAAGCAAAAGGAGAACTTCCAAGACTGCTGGATAAAATAAACACCATCATTCAGCCGCAGCGTTCAAATGCGTGGGCTGAATCGATGGCGCGATGCAATGGATGCGCTTAACGCACGGTAAAGACGGTGCCGTTGATGATTTGCACCCAGAGCTCGGTATGGTCGGACAGGATGCTCATTTTCGCTGACTGGGCAGTCTTGCCGAGCGGTTTCCAAGTCGGATCGCCGAGGAGGGTCGGCGCCATCAGGATTTTCTGCTTGCGGAAAAGCGCAGTCTGTCCGGTAATTGAAAAGCTCAACGTTGCGGGCAAGGTGACGGATTGTGCGGTCACAAGGCGGATGTCATCGGCATTGATCGCATAGATCGCATCGTTTTCAAACGTGAGCGCGTTAACCTGTGTGGCGAGCATGCAGGGATCAAAAGTCGCCTGGCTCTGGACAGTCAGGTTTTCGACGGTGATTCCGTTGCCGAGGACCTGTGCATGTGCGCTTTGCAGCGTGAGGTTCTGGATCACAACCGGCTGGTCACTGAGGTTGATAAAGCAGGTGTTGGTGGCGAGGGTAATTTGCGCCAAGGTTCTTTGCGCAAACCACTTCTGGTGCAGATACGCTTCAACGGCCGCCAGCTCCGTATCGTTGAGTCGATTGGTATAGATCAGGACTTCGGCCAGATCCTGTCCGCCGTTCAGACGCCCGATTTTGTTCGCATAGCACGAGGCGAACCAGATGGCGCTGACCGGACAGTTGGTCGGGGTGTCGTCCGCTTGCGCCAGCCGCCAGGAGATCTGATCCCAGGTACCGCTCAGTCCCGTTGTGGTGCCGTTGACCGTGGAACCATTGCGCCGGGTCTCACCCGCAATGACCATGGCATTGCGGGGGCATGAAAACCAGAGCGGGTCAGTCGCCAGAGTGCCGTATGTTTCCGCTGCACTGTCGCGACCGCGGTGAAAATAACGGCCCGACGCATCGACGTTGTCGCTGAGCAGGAAGCCGCCGCCGTTGCGGCTGCCGATCACCCAGAAGACGCTGCGGATATTGGTCAGTTGCTGCTTAAACTGCAGCATCCGATTGTCTCCGCCGCCACCAAAGCTGGTGGTCGATCTACCGAAATCGATGATGGGGTGGGTGTTCAATGCGCGGTTAGTCAGGATCGGCGGATTGTAGAGCGGTTCCGCGTAGAAGCCATTCGCATCGCCGGGGGTACGGCGATCGTAGACGCGCGTAATGCCCGCTGTTCCGTTCGTGACGAACGACGCCGTGCTGTTGGCATCGATCCACACGGCGGGCGAGACCGTCTGCGGAATGCTCAGGCCGACACAGGCGATGGTTCCCTCCTGGACCGTGAGGTTCACGCTGGGATCCGCGGAGGTGATGTTCAACTGTCCCGCGCCCGCCTTGATCAGGCTTCCGGAGAGTGATCCGACTGTGTTGGTTCCCGCGACGATGAGCGAACCGCCGGAGCCCGATACCGCTCTGATGGCGTTTGTTCCTGCCAGGCGGATGGTGCCAGGTCCCACATTGAGCGAAGAGCCGTAAAACGTATTGGTTGCGAACGCAATCTCACCGCTGACCACGACGACTCCGCCGGTCCATTGCGGGGAAGCTGCATCCATCTCCACGCGTCCGCCGATAATGTTCAGCGTGCCGGGACCGTTGATTCCGGCGGAACCGAGCTTGACGCTGTTGGTCTCCACGTTGAGCGTGCCGCCATTGGCCTGAACCGTGATCGGTACGGTGGAAGGAATCAACCCCGATGTTGTCGTGGCCTGCATCTTCAGCGTGCCGCCGTTAAAGGTGATTGCTCCACTCGTTCCACCCAGAATCAACGGTTTGATTACCTGCATTGTGCCGCTGTTCAGGACGATCGACCCTAGGGTTGCGCTGTTATTTCCCAGACGGACATTGCATGCCGTATTGGTCGTGATGAGCGTGCCGCCATTAAGGACAACGTAGCCAAAGCCGTTGGGGTTGTGGCCGATGGTGCATTGCGTAGCACCCAGATTGACCACGCCGTTGGTGCCGATTTCGAGAATGCCTGAGGTGCCGACACCGACAAAGAGGTGATTGCCTGAGCCACCGCGCATCTCAAGACTGCCGCCATCCTTGACGAGAATGCGCGTTCCGCCGCTCTCGAGGCCGCAGTATCCCGGTTGTGTGACGCGGTTTGAGACAATGATCCATTCAGCGGCGGACTGGACAAAGAGTTCACCGCCGGAATAGGTCGCTCCACCGGCGAAGACGACTTGGCCCTGCTTGTCGCTGCTCGACCGGACATTTGTTTTTCCACCTGTAACGGTGATCGGGCCTGCAAAGGTTCCGACCGTCTTTGCGTATCCGCTATCTGTATAGGCTTCAATATTCATGTTAGCTGTTTGCGTAACCGGGATTTTGATCGCACCTGTGCGGTAGAAGCGGAGATTGCCGCCCGAGAGAGTCAACGTGGCTGAGTCCAGCGCGGCGGCATCGTAAACATCGATACTTCCGCCTGAGGTCGTGATGGCGCGCGTGCCGACGCTACCGCCGGCATTCAAGCGCAGGACACCGGTCGAAAGTGCGAGCGAGCCTGATCCGAGCGAACCCGAGTTGGTAACGATCAGGGTCGAGGTCGAAGAGGCCAGACTCAGCGGCGTATTGGCCAGCAGGCCGCCGGCATCGACAATCAGGGTTGCGCCCGCATTGATCTGGATTTGCGAAGCGAGCAGTGGCGTCTTGATGACGACCTTTCCGGCATTCACCACCAGCGACCCAGAGAAATTATTCGTGCCGGCAATCACGATGGTGCCCGGCTGATTGTTGGTCAATACGCCGCTTCCCGTGATGCTGGAGAGGGTGAGCGTTTCCGTGGCGACAACCGTCGGGATGGTCTCTGTCGCCACATTGAGTTCACCCGCGACACCGCCATAGGAAAGATTTTTGGTGCCGGTGATTTTGCTGAGATCCTGATTGCGGAACGCGTTGAGCACGACCATTCCGGTGTTCGTGGTGCAAAGCGTGACATCGTTTCCCAGCAGATCGGTCGAGGCGATTTCCAGCACACCGGTGGCAACAAGGATCTGACCGGAATAGCCGCTTGTGCCGAGGAGACGGAGCCGGCCGCTGTCGGTTTTAACGAAGCCTGCCCCTGTCAGGTTTTGGATGATGAACACACCGCCTGCATCCGCAGCGAGACGGCGCGTATCGCTGGCCGAATAATCGCCGGACCAGGTTAGCGTTGTGTTGCCGCTTGCACAAAGCGTTCCGCTACCGCTGATCGTTGTATTCGGTACCGTTAGCGTTTCGCTGACCAGCCAGCGCACGGTGCCGTTGGACAGGGTGACCGGACCGCTGCCGAGCGAGGAGAGCCCTTGAATACCCAGGCTACCCCCTGAAACGGTTGTGCCGCCTGCATAGGTGTTGGTTGTCATCAGATTGACTGTGCCGGTTCCGGACTTGATGAGCGCGCCGTCACCGCTGATCGGCTGAACGACTTGGCTGTTGGGCATGGCCAGCTGCAGTGTCGCGCCAGCCGCAATGGAGACCGCACTGTTGCTGATGGCGCCATTGGCTGAGGCGAGGAGCGTGCCCTCTTCAATGATAAGGCCGCCCGTGAAGCGCTGTTCACCGGCCAACTCAAGTGTGGCAGGCCCCTTTTTGCGTACTGCCGAGGGTGTCGTGCCATTGTCGGTCAAGGTGTTATAGAAACGGAGCGGGGCATCCAGGTTGAGCACGGTTTCAGTCAGTGCAAGGCGTAACTGTGTGCCTCCCGGTTTGAATTGTGTTGTGCCTGTGCCGCCGGACTGGATGAGGGGAATGGCGAGCGTCCGATCCGTGAGGTAGAGCGCAGGTCCGTTTGACGCGATGAGCATGCTACCGAAATAAGGGTCACCCACAAACGGCATGTCGGTCGAGTTGATCGACAACATATCGCGTGTGGCGGTTGCACCATCGAAGATAATCCGCGCGGCGCCGAACTGTCCCGCGTACGAGGGCCAATACTGTGCGTTATCCTTGAAAATGACGGTTTCGTTCGTGGTCCAACTGGACGCATTCATGTGGACGCGGAAGCGCAGCGATCCGGTCAGGCTCAAGGTCAGTCCGGGGTCCGTGGTCATGATCCCGGATAGGCATATCATGGAGTTGTTGACGGGATTGAGCGCGGTCCACGTTTGCGACGCGGTCATGTGCACATGGATACCCGTATTGAGTTCGCCGCCGGTATTCTGCTCGAAACCGCCTGCACCGATATTGAGTTGCCCGTTGCCGTCGATTGCGTGGTAATAGGTGCCGGGGAAGTGATCACACAGCTTGTAGACCGAGACCGTGTTGGTCAGCGTAACGATATGCGTCGCAATTGTTCGGTTGAGATGATTCGAGAGAACCGCAATCGAACCGTTGCTCCAGCTGACGGGATTCCCCGCCTCGTTTAGCCAGACGTTGGGATCCATCCAGTTGGCTTTTTCGCTGCCGTTAAACCGTAAAACTTCTTGCGCGGATGATACGAGTATTCCGGCAAATAAGCTTAAACTTAAACACACTGCACGTAATTTCATGCAAAAACTCCTTACCGTTAAACACCATATGTATACACAATGCACACTATAGTTAATTTTCGGGGCGATGGCTATTGTTTTTTTTTCGAATTCTTTGCAACCTGCATGAAGGCGTGGTTCACGTACAATCGTGCTGGACGGTAGCCGCGTAAAACGCATACACTCTACATTTTGGGATTCGGCGTGTTGCGGGGATCCCGTGGTGATTCGCGCACGTGAGAACAGCATCGGTTCGCTTGGCGTCCGTGCAGCACACGGGTACGAGGATAAAATGAATCGGATTTTTTGTATATGTTTGGGAATCGCTGGACTTGCGATCTGTGCCGTCGGTCTGCTTTCCGGATGTCGGCAGCCGATGCTCGGTAAAGAGCCGTATCGTTCAACGCGCCCAGCGTTGCGTGATGCGCGCTACAGCTTCGCCATCTGGCTGAACGGCTGGCGGAAGCATGCAACGGACAAGAGTCCGGAACTTCTGGCGATTCAGACAAGCAGTTATGCCTTCACGTTGGACATGGCTAATCTGTCGCAACCCGGGTTCGCGCTGCTGAAAAAAAGCCCAGTGAGTTACGCGGAGGCGCTCAACGCGGAGACCGATCCGCTCTATCACCTGCCTCCGGCGGCGCTTAATATCACGCTCGAACTGAACGGCGAACGCTATCGCGCCGTCCATTGCGCAGCGGGAACGGATCCCGATCCGCGACGCCTTGCGTTTGCGAAGATGTGGGAATCCGGCCGCTTTGTCCAGCATTTTGAGTTCGAGGACGTCACGTTTCAAGCAGCTTCAGGAAAGACGTTGCGCTGTTGCGCTAGCGTGGCGCTAGTCGCCTGGCCGGATTCACTGACGCTGACCGCGAGACTTGCGCCTGTACCCTCTGAGACGGCGGGGTGGTCTCAAGCGAAAATCGCGCTTCAGCTTAAAGGCGATGCACTTGACTGTGCCGCAGAAAAAACAATTGCAGGCCCATGGCTTCCCTCAACAACGAATTCCCTTTCGCTGACCTATGCAAACACGAACAGCATGGCGCACGGCGTCGCGGTGCAGGTCAGCACGGGGACGAACACGGTTATACCGGTTACCTTTGAGCTGGAAAAGAATTGTTTTGTGGCCAAAGTCGCGAAACTCAACCGGACCTTTAAAACGGGGTATACGGATATTCGCGACTACGATGATTTCCTTATTACGTTAGACAGTGCCGATGCGCACGTTCGTGAGGTTCCTTTTTTGCTTGATTTCAGGTCTCCCGCGAATATCACGGGGCTTTGCCCGATGCTGTGCGCTAAGGATGGCCAGCCTACCGGTATTCCCGTTCAATTAAGCAAAAACTGGCACTATGCGCCGATGGGCGTCTACATGATGGCCTATACCTCACTTCCGGTGAAGCCTGGACGGACTGAATATCGGTTGCGCGTGGCGTATGGTTTTTATGGCACAGTGCCGTCTGCAAGTCATGCGCAATTGTCGCTGATTGGATACTCTGGTAAAGGCGGCAATGGTCGTTGGGATCAGCTCGCGATTGGGTGTTGGGGCGAAACCTTCTGTCTCGACATGGATATGAGTCTTGTGAACCTCGTTGTTACGGATGTGCGCATGCTGATGGCGCGCAACGGCCTTACGGGTCAGAAGTGGGAATGGACCGATGCGGGCTGGGGTGGCGATTGGTTCGAGATGCTGGATACGGAGGGCAACAAGCTGGACTTCAAAGATCTGCGAACCGCCTATTTAGCGCACGGTCCCTGTTTGACGGATGTCCGCTATGCGGGATTCTATGGCGCGCGCCGCGAAGTCGCATTGCGGGCGGATGTACATACCCTGCGTACGGATGACTATGCGCGGACACTTCAGCGTTTCCGATACACATTTAACGTGTCTGCCGCGAATACGAACATCTCCTTCTATCGGCAAGGAAAAACAGACCACTATGTCACGCCGAAAGTCGCCTACGGTAATCGGGATGGGCTCCTCGCCGAACAGGACGTCCCCGTGGGGCTGAAGGCGGGCCAGTGCATTATTGATCGTCTTACTTTGGAAGGAAAGGGGCCTTGGTGGATTGCTTTCCCGGGTGCGAAAAACACTGACGGACGCAGCTGGGGAACCGGTTACCGCGCCTTGGTGATCCGCTCCTATACAGCCACGATCAACGGCAAGAGTTATACGCAACCGACGGTCTCATTCCCGATCTCGGTTCCTGTGCACGGTCCTAAAACGGAGACTTCGAATGTGGATCTTCTCGTGGTACCGCCACGTGAGGTCACAACATTCAACCCCGGCGATGTGATTGAAATGGATGTCGAGTGGATCACGCTGCATCGTCAGGCCGATGACTACTATGGCCCCAACGAAACCTATCGCACGCACTTGGTCGGGCAACCCTCTTCCTGGAAGACAACCTATCGTGAAGCGCTCGGAAATGATTTGCGCGTCACTGTGCGCGGAGGTCAGGTACTGAACCGCTACCCCATCCTCATCCACGTTGAAGAATCGGTCGTCGACGTGACCATCGATGGCGGTGTCGGGTATGTTCCGATCCGCTTCGCGGGGCTGTCATCCGTCGCGCAGGCGGCGCTGTTTAATGTGGTGGATGGAAAAGAGGTTACGCTGGATCAGAGCGTGCATGGCCATGATTTCTGGCAGGTGGACTATGACGAGGGATCCCGGACGTATCAAGTGACCTATAATCTTCCGCTGGATCAGATGCCACGCTCAACGTGGCGACTCAAGTATACGCGTTAACCCTCGTATAAGCCTGTTACGATGCGCTGAATCCTACCGGACAACGAGTATGGTGCCGCGCGGCGTGATGGCGGCTCCGAGCGTGTAGAGGCCGCTTTGCAGCGTCGCATCATCCAGGACAAAGGTCACGGTGTCGCCTGTTTGCGTGGGTTCCACGGCGAGCGGCGTGCTGGTCTCGCCGGGTGTCGCCCGATAGAAAAGTGCGTATGCCGGATGCTCGGCACGATCAAGCGGCACGAGCCCCGTTGCGTTGAGTGTAAATGTGAGCGTTGCGCCAAGGGTCCCCTGCGTGTTTTTACAGAGCGCCCATTCCCGCGCGGCGCGACGCTGTGTTGACGCGGGATGAAGCCAGCCGTTGGCCGCGGATTGATGCGCAGCCAAGAGGGTTGCGTCCCCTGATGTGAGTTGCGCAGGATCCACGTCGAGCGTCAACCCCGCTGAGGATTCGCTACGCGCGAGCAAGCCTGAAAATGCGGTCTGCAAACGCCCCACGCCGATCAGGTCGAGCACGTAGGCCGGTGTGGGTGTCCCAAGATCCGTGAAATAGATCGTGTTCGTTGCGAGTCCGTAGCGCCAAAGCATATTCTGCTGAACAATGAGGCGTTCCAGATCGTTCAATGCGCGGTTGTAAATGCGCAGTTCCGCCAGCTCGCCGTCCATGGTCGTGTAGGCCTCCATCATTTTACCTAAACCAAGATACCCGGAGGCCGAATCGGACTGCGTGGCGATTTTCGCTGACTGCGCGGACCCATTGCGATGGAGTGTCAAGGAATAGTTGGTGTGCGTCAGCATGGCACGCCGGTAATCCGCGAGCTGATAGACGTTGGTTTGAGCAGAATCATCCCAGCAATAATACTGCAGACCATTTATGCAAAACGCATGGGCGCGCAGCGGATAGGGGGCTGTTCCCGTATGGAACGCGCCGAAGCGCGGCGGATCGCAGCTTAACCCGAAAATCGGCGTGTCGATTTTTAGCTGTTTGTACACCACAAACCAGGTCGCTTCCCGCGTCACCCCAAGATCGGTCTGTTCGCAGGAACGGAGATATTGGCCTCCTGCAATGCGCACGGCTGGCCCGTAAGCACCCAATGCGGATGGAATCAGGACGGGCTTGGTCCCAGAACTGACATTGGTCGCATTGAGGCTGCTGCCGAGCCATCCGAGGTTGACCCAGTTTGTGACTGCGCCCGTCGGGTCGGTCTCAAGGTGATCGGCGCGGTACCATGCCTGAAGTCCACCGCTGATACCTGGCACATACTGTGCCGGAGCGGGTATTTCGGTTTGCGGCGTCGTGCCGATGCCTAACGTGTAGTATCCTTCTCGCATCTGCCCGGCGGAAACCGTCAGATCGATTTGTGTGGCCCTGTCCGCGAGTACGGTGTTGGGGACAACCGTGAAGTCATTGGTGGAGGTCGATCGATAAAGGAGTACAAAGTTCCGCTGCGTATTTGTCGCGATATTCGCCCGTACGCAATCGAACGTCAGCTTGACGGCAATGCCATCCGAGTTAATCGGCACAAGGAACCAGTCGCGACTCCATCGATTTTCCAGCCACACATTGTTGGTCGCGGAATAGGCGGCAAGCAGGTACTCGCCATCGGTCGCCAGTGTCGTCGGAAGCGCTTCGAGTTTAAGTCCACCGGACCACTCGCTCTCGGCCACGGTTCCCGGGGTATGCCCTTCTCCAGCATCGAGGGCGCAGCCAAGACCGACCAGTGCGCGGAAATAGCGCGGATCGCGTCCAGCGAAGTGATCGTTGTTCAATTGGGTTCCATAACGCGCGGCAAGGTGATACTGCAGGATCGTCCGCTCGGCATCGTTCAAGGCACGATTGTAGATGCGGATCTCCGCGAGGTCGCCGGCAAAATTGCGTTGATACCCATTGCGCAGATGTGTGCCGATGAGGAAACGTTCCAGCAGCGGTACGGGCGCTGAGAAATAGGTGTTGACGTTGGACAGTGCAACCGCTTGGCCCTGATTGTAGGCGACAACGCAACGCTGGCTCGCATCAAAAGGCCGATAGCCGCCATCAAGAATGAAAACCTGATCTTTGCGCACCTTGGAAATGGGGCGGTAAGGGCTTCCGCTGTTAAGACTGAACCACTGTTGCACGGAACTCATGTTACCCCCCGAATCGGTTGTGAAAAACATGCCCAACCGGTAGATGAGATTATCTAGTCCGAAAATGCCGATATCCTTATCAACGGCCATGTGGCGCCCGACAACAAAAACGCTGGCTTGCGGACCTGTGATCCCCAGCGTGGTCTTTTCTGTACTCCACAGCAGGTGCGTCCGATTCGTCAGGAGGGTGCCGCCTTCGTAGCTGAAGCGCACCGCGGGCTCCGCATCGTTCGTGTTGACAACAAACGCCGCTGCAATCCATGAGGGGCAATTGGTGATCTCCGACGGCGTTGTTTGCAGTTCGGACCCATAGCAGCTGGACCATGCCGTGACAAATCCATTGGACGTCTGGACATTCCGGTCTGCGCGGAAAAATGTGGAAAGTCCCTCTGCCATAAAGGGGGCGTCATCGGGGATGCGTTCGTCGTCGTATCCCAGCGTGTAGAAGCCGCTCTGCAGCATGCTGTTGTCTAAATCAAAAGTTGTCGTCGATTCCGTAGCACTGGCGGCAACCGGCACGGCGATGTAATCGTCGTGCAGCATTGCTTTAAAATAGAGATGAGCCACGGTGCCGGCCGGTGTCGTCGCGTTAAAGATCAGGCGCGCATCCAGACCGTTTGCGCTTGTTTTCTGTAAAAACCATTCGCGTGTCAGCCGTTTGGCCTGCCACTGGATCACGCGGCCGCGATAACCGCACATCAGAAATTCACCCGCTTGATCGAGCGATCCATTGCGTGCGCTGAGTTGCAAGCCATCGCTGTTTTCGCTCTGTTCAACGGGTGTGCTGTTGGGGTTGATTGCAGCCGTGTAGCGGCCGATACCGGTCACGCCATAGACGCATCCATTGCTGGTGCCCAGCGATGCGGCGTAGAAATTGCTGGCTGGATCGAGCTCCGCACCGCTGCGTGCGGCAAGGCTGTTTTGGATGATGAGGCGTTCCGCATCGCTGACGGAACGGTTGTAGACCACGACTTCGGCGATGTCGCCAATGAATTTACCTGTGACCCCGTCCAGCATGTGGCCGATGCGGAAGTAATCCGCGACCATGGTTGTCGTCTGACCTGTGGCTGAACACTGGAATTGACCATTGAGCGTCGCATCCGTGTTGGCATCGGTGCGTCGGCTGTCGATAATTCCCGTGCGGTTGATCGGCACGAGCATCTGCATAGCAATCGAACTGTTCCCGTTGTGGACGCGCAGAATATTGGTTGACGGTGAACCAACATAGAAGGCTCCAAACCGTGAACCGTTGTTGATGCTGCCGAAGAGGCAGGTCTGGCTCATATTCAGCAACGGCCTGCAGACCACGAACCACGTATTGCTGCGCGTGATCGAAAAGGCAGTTGGTGCGGTCGACTGCAAAAATGTTCCCAATGTGATCGTATTGTTGATGTCGCGCGAAAAGCGCACACCTGGATAAAAACTGCCATCTGTGCGCAAAAAGCTGTTGGGGTTGTAAAGCGGTGCAACGCTCGCATTCGTCGCCGCAGTCATCAACGTGGTCGCACCGCAACAGCTGCTCCAGTTGCTGACCGTTCCGCCGTATGTGACCGCAGGATCGCCGGGCTGCGTGTTGATGGCGCGATCCGCGCGGAACCAGACTTGCAGTCCGTTTTGAGGCATGCACAGGTCATCAGCCTGTAATAACCCTATGGCAAACAAAGACAACCCGAGAATAATTTTATTTTTCATACACAACTCCTCGTGCTTATTTACACAGTACTTAGTAAAACAAAATGAATTGCGCTTTTCGTTCATGTTTTTACAAATATAGAAATTTGTACATGTCGTCAGAATCGAATGGGTAGATCGGACGTGTAAAAATAAGGTGTTTCGTCTTTTCAGAGCGGGTCAGCATGCGCTACACTACAGCTAACATGCAACAGAGGGAAAAATGATGAAATACGGGATCGTATTGATCGCATCGATCGCGCTGTGCAGTTCCGGCATGGCGCCAGGCAAGGATGAACGGGCGCTCTTTCCTTTGACGGAGGAGAGCCTTCGCACAACAAACGTGGTGTACGGTGTGACCTTTTCAACGAATTATCTTTCACAGCAGGTCTATCCCGGCACCCAGCGCACGCTGCATATTTATGTGCCGGCCCAGTACGATGGCAAAACGCCGGCCGGGCTTTGTATCATGCTCGACAACATTGGTTTCGGCATGCCGGTCGTGCTCTCTAATCTGATTGAAACCAAGGATGTGCCTGTCATGATCGTGGTCGCTGTTCCGCCGGGACGCGTGCCGGGCGTGAACGACGCGGACTCCGCGCGCGCCAATCGGACGTATGAATACGATACCGCCTCGCCGCGTTTCGGATCGTTCCTGCTTCAGGAGATCATGCCCTTCATCGGTACGTTGTCAACACCGGATGGCCGTAAACTGTTATTATCGCAACACGGGAACGATCGGATGATCGCCGGCGGATCGAGCGGTGCGGCCTGCGCCTACAATGTCGCATGGTTTTATCCCGAGGCCTTTCCGCGCGTCTTCAGCGCCATTGGTTCGTATACCGGACTGCGCGGCTCGTTTATCCACCCGACCTTGCTGCACAAGACCGAACCTCAAGCGCTGCGGCTCTATCTGCAGAGCGGTGAAAATGATATGTGGACCGCGTTTGGCGATTGGTGGAGCGCCAACAATGCCATGGTCCGCGCGCTCGCCTATGCCGGGTATGACACTGCTTTTAAATTCGGACAGGGCAAACACTCCGGCGTTCACGCTGAACAGCTGCTGCCCGAAGCGATGCGGTTCCTTTGGAAAGGCTATCCCGCTCCGATTACCGCATCGACGACCTCGCGCAACCACGTTCTCAAGCAGATCATGATTGCAGGTGAGGGCTTCAAGGCTTCAGCGGAACCCTTTCCTGATAGGACGTTTCGCGTCAAGGATATCGATGGCGCTCCTGTTCTGGCCCAGGCGCTTTTGCGCAGCGGCGGTGCGTATGTTTCAACGGATAAGGCCCTGTTTCACCTTACGTCGAGCGGCGATCGCGTATGCATCGAGCGTGGCTTCAAAGGCGCAGCGGCGTTGGCGGTTGATGCTTCGGGACAGTGGCTTTATCTCTTTGAACGCGATACGCGCCGCGGCTACAGTTATCAGATCGGGCTGGATGAAAAACTGCGCTACAAGCAGGAGTTTTTCTATCTGCATCAGCCGGATGAATGCGATGGCGCTGAGACGCTGGATGCTGTCTGCGATCGCACGGGACGCACCTATCTTGCAACCGCGATGGGCATTCAAGTGTGCGACTACAATGGACGCAGTGCTGCGATTTTGCCGCTACCGCAACATGAGAAGGCCGTCGCCCTTGCATTTGGCGGCGCGGAGCGCAATCTGCTCTATGTCAAATCCGCCAGCGGAAAAGTCTATGCGCGTAAACTGGCCGTGACTGGCGACTCCGTGAAAGACCCGCCGGCAAAGATCCGCGTCGGCGCGGGCTGACGCTGGCTTATTCCGTGACGATTTCGTAGGCGAAGGCGCGCGCATCCACGGTCAGATTGAGCACGTTGGATGTACACGTCCAACGCGGAGGTTGGGCATACGCATCAAAGGGATCGACGACGCGTACGCGGTGCAGGTGCGGATGGATGCCGAGACGATCGAGACGGAGTTGCGCCGTGAAGGGGCGCGATGCCGGCAGGGGAATAACCTGCCACGTCTTCGGCGCAGTCCGGAGCAGGCGAAACGCGCCATCCGTGACGACCTCGCCAAAATCGATCTGAGGCGTCGCCTGCGCGCGCAGATCGGGAAGCCGATAAACGCTCTTTGCCGGGGTCAGTTCAATCGTGCCGGCGCGGATACGGCGCCGCTCCTCAGGTAGTCCGTAGAGCGCAAGCCGATCGCGCCGCGTCCGATGAAAAACACCATAATTGACGGCATAGATGCCGGGTTCCGCGGCATCGGGCAGCTGGATGTTCGCTGTGGTGGTGAAAACGCCGCAGGTCGTTGCACAGGCCTCAGGCAGGGAAATCGCACCCTGCACCTCGATGCGCTCGCTGCTATCAAGCGAGGCTCTGCCAATGTGCATGAAGGCCACGTTTCCGGCATCGATCGGGCGTAAAACCTTCCACTGGATCAGGAGTTGCCATGTGCGCGTCGCGGTCTGCGTCACGCTGAGCACCTGGGTATCAAGCGGGGCGTCGTGTTCCGCATGACGCGCTGGCCGCGCATCGAAGAAGAAGGTGCTGTCCGCGGATCGGGCATAGGCGACGCGGCGGTTCTGGAGGGTTACTACCGCGGCTTCAGCCTTTGGCGTTTGCGCGTAAAATCCGTACTGCGGTAGCGTTTTGCCTGCAACGGTCCAGTCATTGCTGCCGCGATTGACCCAGACGCGCGCCTGCTCGGTAGATGTTGCAAACATCGTGTGCTGCTGATGAATCGTAGGACCGAAAGCGTGGTCAATAAGTTGCGCACGGGCCAACGTATCGCAGACATCGTGCAGCAGCCAATAGGTCACAACGGCGGAGCGGCTGAAGGGACCGTCCGCCATGGGCCCGCGACCGCCAAGCACGGTCATGGAGAGATAGTCGTCGCTGCCGTATCCATGGTCTGGATTCGGATCGTAACGGTTTGCCAGACCTCCGGCAAAAAGGATCATGGTGTTGTGCGTGACCATATCATGCCAAGGTGTTCGCTCTGAGGCACGGCACTGCTTGACCCACTCCGACGGTCGCCAGTGGTCAGCTTGAACGCCATCAATCGAACCGATCAGCGCATCGTGTCCGCTCTCGCTGATCATGGCGCTGCCGGGCTTGAGGATTGCGCGCGCTAGGTCAAAGGCTTCGCGCCAGCGCTGTACGGTCTCCGCACGCAGATGGAAGGCGCCTGCGCGGTCGTAGAAATCCCAGGGCGGAATCGAGGTGAAAACATCAATAAACAGCGCATCCGGCGCGAAATCAGCGCGCATGAGTTGCATGTTGCGCTGCAGAAAAGGAAGGAAGGCGTGCGGATTCCAGCGGTAACTCTGTGCGCCGCCGTGACCGCGGTTCAGCCATGCCTTGCGGGGTTCTCCCGTTTTTGTGAAGACGATATGATCGTACGTGAATCCCTCGGCATCGGGATAGAAATCGATATAATTGTCGTGCGGCGCAAAGAGCATACCGGCTTGTGCGGTCGCGTTGCGCAGCAGGCGAAAACCCTCGGGGTCATCGCGCGGCGGATAGATATCGGGCAGACGGTAGTCATAGCCCCAGCGTTGCCAGTCGTGTTTGACAAAGACCGCATGCGTCAGGCCGTATTTCGCCGCGCGCTGAATGTCGTCCGTGGCACGGCGGTAATTGCCGCCCCATTGATCGAGGCAGACCCGCCCCAGCAGAGTGCTGATACCTGCGGCAGGCCGGAAGCCTGCCACAGCGCGATAGGCGCGGGCTGCCGCAAAGGCTCCCTGGCCGCTGGGAACGTAAATAAAGGTTGTTTCATAGGGGGACTCAAAGGAGAAGAGGTTCCTTTGAGGCATGCAGACCACGCGGTCAGGGACAAGATCCGTGGCCTGAACCAGACTCAAGCCGTTTTCGTAATCCGCCCCGACATGCCGCGTGCTGACCTGGACGCCGTGATAAGGCAGGGTAAAGGCTTCCGGCTTTTCAAAGACCGCGCCAAAGCCCATGTAGATCCGCGAAAACGGGGTTAACGCAGGGCCAAGTCCCAGTTTGGTGAGCGGGGCTGAACCATACTTCGTGCGCGTGGCATCGTCCAGCGTCCAGCTGATCATTAAGGCGCCGGACTTTGCTTGAAGCGTTGCGCGCAGCGTCGCGACTGCGCCGCTGTCCGGCAGGAGAAGGGTATGGTCGATGACGAGTTTTTGGTTACAGCTGGAGACTGCACTGCTGAGTACGTGGGCGCGCGCGTCGAACAGTTCGCAGGTGAAGCCCTGTAAGGTGAGCACCTCTTTGCCGTTGGAGAAGGTGATCAGCGCATCGAGTAGACCAGCTTTGCCCGGGGTGAGCGCAGCGCCGAAACAGGGTACGTTGTCGGCTTGGAGCACAAAGCAGTGATCCGTTGCGGGACTGCCTGTGCGCGCTGTTTTTCGTGCGCACGCTTCCGTGGCCTGCGGATCAGCATACGTGAGCGGGTACGCCGCTCCATCGTGCGGCGTGCCGATGCGCAGTGTTGGCGCGCCCCAGAAACACATGTCGCAGGTCGTATCGTTCTTGGGACCGGGACCGATCCAGAAACGCAGGGTGATGGTTGTGCCTGCATCGGGCGAGAGGTCCAACGTCGCGGGTTCCCAGTTCCGGGCTGCGCTGAAGCGCGCGAAGCGTTCCTCGAAAACCGCGTTGTGTCCGACGAAGATCTTGAATTCCACGCCATCGCTTGGCGGTTCGTTCGGAGCAAGATCGCGGAGCGCGGTGGAGATGTCGAGGAAGGCCGGTTGTCCCGGGGGCAGCGTGACGCAATAGTCGCAGGCGGCGCTTCCCGCTCCTTTTTTCCACGGCGGATGGAAGGCGAGGCTCTGCTTGGTTTCACCGGTTCGCATCTGTTGTGCGCGCCGGAACTGCATGCCGCTGGCGGCATCAGCGCCTTCAAAGCCATAGCCCAGGGTGTTTGTTTGCTGCTGTTGCGCATAAAATACAACATGCGGGATACAGCGCGCCAGCGCGATGACCGCGTTCGTGCCCGGTGCGAAGGGGGGCGGCGGGCTCTTCTTTGCGCTGGCCTGCGCAGCGAAGAGGGCGATCGGGTGGAGCATCTGCGTCGCATTGGAAAAGCTGGCGTGGATCGGGTAAAGGCCATTCACCACGCGCGGCGATGGGACCCCTTCGGTGTGCAGCACGAATTGGGCGTTCGGGGCCACCGTCAGCGTGGCAGGCGGTTGGGCTGCCACGCGCCAATCGTCATTCATCCAGAGTCTCAGGTCGCCGGTCACTGCGCGATCGCTGCCATTGGAAAGCGTCACGGAAAAGGCATACGGCGCACCGGCCAGATGGTTTCCGGTCTGGGTCTGGAGCGCGAGCGAAAGCCCGGCTTGGCGCTCAACAGGGGGATCAAACGCGAAGAGGGCAGTGGCGAGCATCGCGCTGAGAAAAAATACAGTGCGGTAGGTTGTCATCTCAGCACTATAAAAGAAGG
>CAZMLC010000044.1:0-22870 GCA_964567125.1 uncultured Akkermansia sp. | reverse complement strand
GGCGGCACACTTAAGATTCCGCAACTCTGGAATAACCGCGGCTATACGATCATTGTAGCCGATGGCGGTGAACTGGAGACCACACGCAATGATTCGGCATTCATCAACGCCAACTTGCAGGAAGTAACGCTGAGCAGCAAGGGGCTCTACGTGGATTCCGCAGGCTATGCGATCGCCACGTCGCGCAATCTTCCCGATGCCCCCGGCGAACACGGTCTGCTCGGCAAACGCGGCGAAGGCACCTTCACCCTGAATGCCAACATGTCCTTTACAGGGCCCGTCGTTGTCGAGCAAGGCACGCTCGCGCTCGGCAGTAGCGGATTGATTTCCCTGGCAGGCGGCTGCACGGTGTACGGTGGCGCGCTGTTGGACCTCTCCGCGCGCACGCTGGACTTCACCCTCCCGACAGGTACGAATTCGCACATTGACGGCGAATTGCGGCTGGCCAGCGGCAAAACCGTGACGGTGGCCAACGGTGCGACGCTCTCCGGTACAGGCACGGTCGATCGGGTTACTCTCGAAACGGGCGCCACGCTGACACGCGCGGCCGCTGACGTCGGAACCCTGACAATCAACACCCTCAACATCCCTGCAGGCGCAACCGTAGCGCTTACCGGATATACGCTGGAGGATTTGAAGAATGGCATTGCGCTGGCAACCGTCACAACGGCCAACGCCTCGCGGGCCTGTACGCTGACGCTCGACAACGTGCAGGTTGAAGCACCGTTCGTCTTTCGTGTCGTCAATAACGTTCTCTCCGTGGCAACGTACAATCCCGGCACACTGATTCGCATTTTCTAAAGCATGCTGTACTTGCAGCCTGTCCGACACACAAGGGTGTCCCGTTAGCGCCGGACACCCTTTTATTTTTTCTTTTTTTTGAAAAGAAAGATTTGTTTCTCCGCGATTGTTTTGATACGGTGATCTTATTATTAGTTTGCATTCGGTGATTCACATACATAATAGGGGAGTTTGGATTCACCGACAGACTGATTCTTTTTGGGCCTTTTGGGGGAAGATGAATGAACTTGCATGCATGTTTTGCCAGTGCGCTCTTTCTGACGGTTACCGTGTGGGCAAATCCGCAACAAACAGCGATGATGCCTTCGAACAGCTTTGAAAGCGCCGTCTGTCCTACACCTGCAACAAAGATCGATAAAATTATCGGCAAACAGCTGAGCAAACTGGGCGTCAAACCCCTCTACTGTTCCGATTCTGTCTTTATCCGGCGCGCCTATCTGGACGTAATCGGCACCTTGCCGACAGCGCAAGAGGCCAGAGATTTTCTTGACGACAAAAACCCCAACAAACGCATTGCGCTGATTGACTATTTGTTGTCCAGACCTGAATATTCCGACTACTGGGCCATGAAGTGGAGCGATATCCTGCGCATCAAAGCGGAGTTTCCCGTCAACCTCTGGCCAAATGCGGCACAGGCCTATCACCATTGGGTCAAAGTTTCGTTGCGCGACAACAAACCCTATGACCAGTTTGTCCGCGAAATGCTGACAGCCAACGGCAGTAACTTCCGTGTCGGCCCCGTCAATTTTTACCGGGCGATCCAGGGCAAGACGCCGGGTGGTATCGCGGGCGCTGTGGCCCTGACCTTCATGGGTACACGCGTTGAGTCTTGGACAGACAAGGAACTCCTGCCTGGCATGGCCGTTTTTTTCTCGCAAATCAGCTACAAGCCGACGCGGGAATGGAAAGAGGAGATTGTCTACTGGGACCAGAACAAGGACTATAACGACGCGGTACAGGCTGCCGAAGAAGCCGCCATCGCCGCGGCCGCTCAAGCAACCAACAAAGTGGGGACCGCAACGAATAAACTCGCTCAGGCCGTCACCAATGCAGCGTCGCCAGCGGTTGCGAAAGCGACCCTTTCCATTCCGCAGAAACCGAAAGGTGCCATGTTCCCCGATGGCAAAAAGCTGCGCACGTTACCGGACGATCAAGATCCGCGCGAAATTTTCGCCAACTGGCTGATTCAGGATGACAACCCCTGGTTTGCCTCCACGCTCGTCAACCGCCAGTGGAACTGGATCATGGGGCGCGGCATTATCCACGAGGTCGATGATCGCCGGCCGGACAATCCCCCCAGCAATCCGAAACTCCTCGCTTACCTGAGCGATGAGCTGGTCGACCATGACTATGATATGAAGCATGTGCTGCGCCTCATCCTCACGTCACGCGCGTATCAGTTTTCATCCATTGTGCCGCCATCCAAGAATCCGGAGATCGTCGAGCGCAACTTCGGTTTCTACCCGCTCCGCAGACTCGATGCTGAAGTCCTGATTGATGCCATCAATCGCGTTACGGAAACGACGGATCTTTACACCAGCGCCATTCCAGAACCGTTCACCTTTATCCCCGACAACAAGCCGGCCATCGCACTGGCCGACGGCAGCATCACCAGTCCCTTCCTGGAGCTTTTCGGCCGTCCCGCGCGTGCAACCGGGCAGGACAACGAACGCATCAATAAACCGATGACCACGCAGAAAATGCATCTGTTAAATTCAGGGCATATTCAACGCAAACTTGAAACCAGCCCCAGCATCAAGCGCATCATCCGCGAGCACACCGTGAAAGGTAAAGACACCACACAGGAAATCCTGGATGTCTTCTACCTGACGACGCTCTCACGGTACCCCTCACCTGCGGAAGTAGCCACGATCAAAGCCTACATCAAGGAGGGTATCGTGAAGGGGAATGATGTTTGGATCGATGTGGTTTGGTCGCTCATCAACAGTGATGAATTTTTGTACAGACACTAAACGAAGGCGTTGCACACACGATTTCATGCTGTATGCAAAACAGAAGGAGGCGGTGAAAATGAACATTGACCCTAACCTGTTCACCCAATTAGAAGCCAAGCGCGGACAGCCCTTTTCAAGGCGCGAATTACTGCGCTACAGCCTTGCAGGAACTGCAGGATTGATGCTTGCCGACAAATTCAACCTGTACGCGCTCGCCGCTGAAGCGCAAGCCCCGAAACCCTTGCTCAAAGGCAAGGCGAAGTCTGTCATCCAGGTCTTCCTCTGGGGCGGCATGTCCCACTCTGACACGTGGGATCCTAAACCCGACGCCGGCTATGATTACACCGGCCAGTTCGCCGCCACGATCCCGACCAACGTCAAGGGGATTCGCCTCGGCGAGCTCTTCCCCGAGCTGGCCAAACAGGCCGACAAATATTCCATCATCCGCAGCATGACCCATCGCAACAACGGCCATGAAACAGCGGCCTATATCATGCAGACCGGCCACATGCCCGGCGAACGCCTCGCCTACCCCTGCATCGGCGCGGTCTTCGCCCTGTTCAAAGGCTACAATGCCGGCTATAAGGGGATCATCCCGCCGTATGTCGTGCTGACGCAACCGCAGGGCCGCTTTTCCGAAGCGGGCTTCCTGGGCGCCAAGTGCAAGCCCTTTGCCACAGGCGGCGATCCGAACGCGGGACGCTTTGAAGTGGAGGGCGTCGTCGCCCGCGGTATCCCCGATAACCGTCAGAAGTCGCGCCGCGACCTGCTCGGCAAGATGAACACGCTGCGCGCGACGATGCCGGGAAATCCGCAGTTAGCGCAATCGAAAGAAGCGGAAGAGCAAGCCTATAACTTGATTCTGGGGAAAGGCAAGGAGGTCTTCGATCTCTCGCTTGAAAAACCGGAGCTGCGCGACCGGTACGGACGCAACACCTTCGGTCAGGACTGCCTGGTGGCCCGGCGCCTCGTTGAATCCGGCGTGGCGTATGTCACCATCAACTACCCCGGCGGCTGGGACACCCATTCGAACCACTTCCTGACCATGCGGCGGCAGTGCCCCAATCTTGATCAGGGACTCGCCGCGCTGCTGAAAGATCTCTCTGACCGCGGCCTGCTCGAATCCACCGTTGTGTGGTGCTGCGGCGAATTCGGACGCGGCCCGAAAGTCGATTGGCAACCGCCCTGGAATGGCGGACGCAACCACTACGGCAACGTCTTCTCCGTCCTGGTCGCAGGCGGAGGCTTCAAGGGGGGCTGCATTGTCGGCGAGTCGGATGAAAAAGGCGAAGAGGTTAAGAGCCGCCCCGTCTACCCGGTCGATTTGCTCGGCAGCATCTACGACCTTGCAGGCATTGACAGCAACGCAAAGCTGCCCCATCCTGAAGGCTATGATGCGCCGGTCTTAAATCCGAATGAAAAGGGCGTCAAGACCGCCGGACGCCTAACGGAAATTATGTAAGCAAACAGCGTGTGCATGCTGTGCAAGCATGACGCGAGGAGAAAGATCCATGATCGTGCATTTCAGTTCACCCTTTACGCGCAAACAGCCTACGGCGTGCGCAGGCTGTGCAGTGATCGCCTGGGCGCTCATCACCCTGAGCGCCTCCGCACAATACATCGGTTTTGTCTATCCCGCGGGCGGCCAGCAAGGCACCACCTTCACCGTTACGCTCGGCGGACAGGGATTACAGGGCGTAAACGGGGTCACGATCTCAGGATCCGGCGTAACCGGAAAGATCGTTGAATACAACAAGAAGATGAATCCGCAGGAGATTCAACTCCTCGCGGAGCAGCTCCGCGAACTGCGGAGCGACCCGCCTGCGGATCAATCCCCGATCGAAACCTCCAACATGGTCACCCGCATCAACCGGCTGATTAAAGATCATGTGCAAACCCCAGCCTGCCCCTCCATCGCCAACCTCGTGATCGCGGAGATTACGATCACGCCGGACGCAACCCCTGGAGAACGGGAAATCCGGCTCTACACACCGCGCGGCATCTCGAATCCCATGTCGTTCAACATTGGTCAGGTGCCTGAATTCTCAGGCCCGCCGATGGTGACCTGCCCGCTCGTGATCCTCGGCAAGGAGGAGCAGAGCGTCCGCCGTAAGAAACGCGACGACAAGCCCGCCAGCGGCGATATGATGATGTCCTCCATGATGATGATGGGCAGCGCAGGTGCCCAGAGCGACCTGGATGACGATGAAGTCTGTGTCCAGATCCCCTGCACCATCAACGGACAGATCGCGCAAGGCTCGGTTGACCGCTATCGTTTCGAGGCCAAGAAAGGCCAGAAGCTGGTCATCACCGTGCAGGCCCGCGAACTGGTCCCCTACATGGCAGATGCCGTACCCGGCTGGTTCCAGCCCGTCCTCTCGCTCTGCAACGCCAAAGGGCAGGAAGTCGCGTATGTGGATGATTACCAGTTTAAGCCCGACCCAACCATGCTCTGCGAGATCCCAGAGGATGGCGAATATCATCTGGCTATTTATGATGCCATCTATCGTGGACGCGAAGACTTTGTCTATCGCATCACGGTCGGAGAAATGCCCTTCATCACCAGCATTTCCCCCTTGGGCTCACGACTCGGCGAAACAAGCCGGATCAAGGTAACGGGCTGGAATCTCACCGAGGACTATACGACATTCACTACGCCAGCTGCTGGACGCGGCATCTATCCTATCACAGTGAAGGGAAAAGGCGGTTTTGTCTCAAACCCGATGCTGTTCGCACAGGACACCTTGCCGGAATGCATCGAAAAAGAGCCGAACAGCCAGATTCGCAAAGCACAGAAAGTCACGCTTCCCATCATCATCAATGGTCGGATCGATCTCCAGGGCAAGAAAGACATCTTCCAGTTTGAGGGAAAATCCAACGATGTCGTGGTGGCCGAAATCTACGCGCGCCGGCTCAACTCGCCGCTTGACGCAATCCTCAAGCTGACGGATAAGGCCGGCACGATTCTCGCGGTGAACGATGATCGGGAAGACCAGGCGATAGGCGTCAACACGCACCATGCGGATTCTTACCTCTGCGCAACGCTTCCTGCGGACGGAACCTACTACGTCCATCTGAATGATACGCAAAACAAAGGTGGCGACGACTTCGGCTACCGCCTGCGCATCAGCGCCCCTCGTCCAGATTTCGCCGTGAGGCTCGTTCCCTCCATGGTCTCCATCCGCAGCAATTCAACCACCAGCCTGAAAGCGGTCGTGCTGCGTCACGACGGCTTTACCAATGCCATCCAGTTCAGAATCAAAGGCCCGACAAACGCCTTCATGGCAATAGGCCGGATCACGGGAACGCAGGCCATGACGCAGGTGACCATCAAGACGTTTCTCGGTGAAACAGCCGAACCCGCTGTGATCGCCATTGAAGGCGTCGCAACCAATAAAACCCAGGCATGGGTGAATGAAGCTGTGCCGAGCGAAGACCGCACGCAGGCCTTTTACTGGCGACACCTCGTGCCGGCACAGGAACTGAGGGCACTGGTCTTCAATCCACCGCCACCGCCTCCTCCGCCGCCGAAAGCAGCGAACAAGGTGGAGCCCAAGAAAGAAGAAAAGAAAGTCAATTTTCCGCAAGGACTCATGCTCCATTTCAGCTTCGATCAGTGGGAACCAAACAACATGATCACCGACCGCACCGGCCGTGGCAATAACGGACGCGCCACAGGTGCGAAATGGAATGCCTATGGCAAACAATCAGGCGGGTTTGAATTCAGCGCCAGCAACAGCGCGGTTAACGTCAAGGATAGCCCGACCCTGAACGCGAAGAACGCCACGCTAGGACTCTGGCTCAAGGTCAGCCGTAGCGCCACCGCAGACCGCCACATCGTCGAGAAGAAAAAAGAGAGCGGCTTTGCCCTCTGTCTCGTCGGCGAGGAACGCGATGCCGCCAACAAGGGCAAGGTGCGCTTTGTC
This sequence comes from uncultured Akkermansia sp., assembly GCA_964567125.1. Classification (GTDB taxonomy): domain Bacteria; phylum Verrucomicrobiota; class Kiritimatiellia; order RFP12; family UBA1067; genus CAZMLC01. Next base: position 16,188 of record CAZMLC010000044.1, on the reverse strand, counting down.
GTCAACAATCAGACCTGCCTGAGCGACAATCCGGTCATCGACGGCACCTGGCACCATGTCGCAGCCACCTTTAACGGCGAAGCGCTCAAGCTCTATATCGATGGCCAGCTGCAGAAGCAAGTCACGAGCTGGAAGGGCGAGATCGGCGCCAACACGAACAATCTGACGCTGGGCATGAATGCGAGCAATCCCACCCCGCAGGAAAAGAAGATCGCACTCGACGGCATGCTGGATGAAGTCATGTTCTTCGACCACGCCATCAGCGATGAAGAGGTGGGCGTCGTCATCGCCTCGACCAAGCCGAAATTCACCAAGGGTCAAGTGATCAACCGTCTGGCGGAACTGAAAGATCTGTTTGAACGCGGATTGCTCATCAAAGCCTTCTACGACCGCAAGGTGCAGGAGTGCGAAGTCACGCAATAAGCCGCCTTGCCCATCACACGGCGCAGGCAAACAGCAGAACATGCTCCGCACGTTCTGCTGTTTTTTTGATCACGAGGAAAGGAGCAGTATGAGCCTAAAGACACGCATCAAAAAGGCGCTGCATATTTTCAACTGTGCGCCCTCTCGCAAAACAGAGTGCGACTGGACAACGACCCACGCGGTTCAGGCAGGACTCATCGCCACGCCGGCGCCGATCCCGGAACGCGTTGATCTGCGCGCCTCCTGGTGGTCAATCGGGGATCAGGGCGACACGGGCTCATGCGTCGGCTGGGCCACGTGCGACTCCCTGCTCCGCTGGCATTTCGTGAAAGCGAAGAAGATCGAAAAATCCGACCTTCTCTCTGCCCGTTACATCTGGATGGCCGCCAAAGAAACCGACGACGATGTCGCCATGCCCACCACCTTCATTGAAAAGGTCGGCACGAGCATCAAGGCGGCACTCGACATCGCCCGCAAATTCGGCGTCGTGCTCGACCGCGACCTGCCGTTCGCGTCAGGTCGGCTCTATCGCGGCGATGCGCAGACCTTCTATGCGCGCGCCGCACGCCTCAAAATCGCCGCGTATATCAACCTCGGTGCCGACCAATCCGCATGGAAACGCTGGCTCGCAACCGAAGGTCCTATCCTCGCCCGCGTAACGGTGGACAAAACCTGGAACGCCGCAACCCAGACCAAAGGCAAGCTGGCCGACTACAACCCTGAAACCGCCACAGGCGGCCATGCCATCGCCCTTGTGGGATATACCAAAGATGCCTTCATCATCCGCAACAGCTGGGGCCGCGATTGGGGCGACAATGGTTTTGCCTACGCTTCACCGGACTATGCGCGCGCCGCAATCACAGAAGCCTACGGCGTTTCCGTGTGAAACGATACGCGCTCACATGCGCAACAAAATCGAAATTGCTTTATCCTGAAAAATGAGGAAGACTTACTCCATGGTTGATGTGAGGGTTTTTGTGTGTCATCAACCACGAAAAAGGGGTAATGCAATGAAGAGCCATTCATTACCTAATTAATAATTCGCTCAGCCCAAAGGAATCACAATGAAATCACGCGTAAAAAAATCGGCAGTGGTCGCTTTCGCGGTCAGTTGCTTAGGTGTCCTCTGCATGGGGTGTACAAATCCACGTTATAGCCGTGTCATTATCCACAAGTACGATGCTGACGGGAAATTGATTGGCACTGAGGTTCATCAAGGTGTTGACCAAGTGGATCCTACGGCATCGCCGGTTCTACCTGTATTGGAGAATCAAACGTATTCGAAATAAAGCAACTCAGGCTGTCGATACACAGAAAAAGAGACACCTTTGCGGTGTCTCTTTTTCGTTGAGCACGAACAAATTCGTTCATCTGTCTCGGAACATCACACATTCCTACTTCATAAAAACGATAACAGGATCTGACTTGATCTTCCAGGGGCCATCCTTTTGTCGTTCATATTCCGCGGTTGCACTGTACTTTGCCCCATTGAACGCACACGCCTCTAATGGCATCCGAATTACTTGATCAATCCACAACGTCACAAGATCACCAGCTGTATAGCCCACAATCCTCAAGACCTTCCACCCCCCACATATTCGCAGAGCCACCATCTTTGTACACATAGGTCTCCGTCATCGTATTTTCGCGCTGATCCGACCCTGCTGGTTGCCCCATCTCGCTTAACACGGTTGTGCGATTGTTGCCGACGCTTAATGTTGTCGGCTTAAATGGAGCCGGATTGTTGATACACATCACTTGTGCACACCCCGCGCATAACATCAGCAAGCACGCGACCATGCCACACACACAATAATACCCCTTAATTTGCATATCTTTCTCCGTACTTTTAAAAGAGGGTAAAACAATCTGCCTTTTAAAGAATCCTCTTTGGAACTCTGTTAAACTGCACAACACACATCTCGTTTTACACCTGCAGCACATTGTGCCACACCCTTATGGGTATTTTGAGTGTCACATATTTCCGAAGGCTGTCTATTATTTTCAGCGACTGCCGGAAGAAAAATGACGTCGCCGGCATCTCAAAAAATGACGCTACTGAAAAACGTGTGGCCCATGAAAAAATACATCGCTTCACAGTTATCCACCTACCAAAAACCATTCCTTTGACCGCACTGCCCTTTCCGCTTGATTTGATTCCCACATTCTGAAACGATAATGATGATAATAAGGGCATCCATTACGTATCTCGGTATCGGATGTGTTCAACCTTATCGAAAACCCGTTGTACAAAAAAAGGAACAACAATGAAGCCTTCGCTTTTGGTCATGAACCTAAGTCTTGACGGCCCCGAGCAAAGCAGGAACGCTCTTGAAAGTGCTCTGATGCCCATAGCTGTTCCAGTAAATTGAAGCCTCTCTATTCGAACGATGGGCAGAGGATAATACCATGCGCTTTTTCATTTTGGCAGCATCTCGATGTTCATTGCAGCAGCAGTCATCATGCAAACAGCCTTAGAATCCAGCGGCTGATCGTCATGATCCCGGCACCGATGATGCCAATCACCACGAGGGCGAACAGAATAAGGGGGATAATTCCTCTGACATCGGATCCGAATTTCGCAGGAAGTCGCCGTTCCAGTGGCAGGAACACAAACTCCTTCTTGGCGTTCTGAACAAGATGTATCATCTCACTGAAGGAGGACATTTCTTCCGCAGGCGAACGCGAATAGCACAACACCAATGCTGCACGCGCGGCGACTGACCCCGCAGCCTGCGCCTTCTCCAGCACGATGCGCCCCCTCTTCTCGTCTTTCCCGCAGCCCCATCCCTCCATGAGCATGATGCCAAGATTGACATCCGCATGAGGATCGCCCAGCTTGGATGCCTGACTATAGAGTCTGAATGCCTCAGTATCGTCCTGCGGAACTCCCGCGAATCCCCCGAATGAGAAATCCGCGATATTTGTGAAGGACTGGGCACAGTGCTTATCCGCCGCCTTGCGATACCACGTCAGCGCCTCGCGGTAATACTGTGACTCCTTCGGCAGCAGAGGAATGCGGATCCTGTTTCCCGTGAGGGGACGCAACACACCTCTTAAGATAACCAGTGGCGTAGAGGTTCCGCTTCGGCGTGTGCCGCCGCTCCGCGCCAGTGAGAAATAGGCGTTCCCCAAGCTGTTCATCGTCTCTGCGGAAGGGTCGATCTCAACCGCTCGGAGCAACCAGTTCAGGGATTCAAAAGCAGGGCTCTCGCCAGGGGCCCCCGGCTGCCCGTAAATGGCTGAAAGCACCTTCTGCGCCCGCACATTCCCTGTGTCCGCAAGTGGACGCAGGAGCTCAATGGCCGTATGAGGATTCCTGGGCACGCAGATCCCATCCAGATAAAAGGCGGCAAGCAGAAAGACCGCATTCGAATCGTGCCGTTCATGGGCCAGCTCGCACCAGCGCAATGCCTCCTCGTGGGATCTCGGAAAACCGCTATTCCCGGTAAAATACTGCCCCGCGACCCAGACCATGCACGCAGGGTCCGCGTTGCGCGCGCGCAATAGAGACTCCCGAACCTGAAGTGTGAACTGCTTCAGATCGAGAAGAAGCGGCAAACGCGGTGTCAGCAGGGCACGTTCAGCACCTTTGTTCCCCTGATCCGCCGCACGATGGAACCACTCTGACGCGATTACGGAATCCTCATCCACGCCATCGCCATTCTCGTAGGCCTCTCCGAGAAGAAACTGCGCCATTGCATGTCCTGCCTCCGCCGCCTTGCGTAGCCATGTAGCCGCCATCGCCGGGTCGAGGGCGATGCTGCCGCATCCCGTCGCAGCCAGATTGCCCAGCATCACCATGGCCGACACATCGCCCGCTTCGGCCGCCTTTCGGAACCCCTCTACGGCCTTGAGCATGTGCTTAGGTACGCCAATCCCGTAAAAACGCAATTCCGCCAGACGCCGAATCGCGCCCGTACACCCGTTTCCAGCGGCCAACTCATACCATTTTACAGCCGAGTCCATATTTTTCGGCAACCCATCACCCTGCTCCAGAATCCGCCCCATCTGCTCCTGCGCACCACGCTCTCCAAGCCTCGCAGCGCTATCGTACCATCCTGCCGCCGTAGTCAGATCGCGCGCCACACCACCCCGACCATCCCGATACATATCACCCAGAATGAACATGGCGGCCGCATCACTCAGCCCGGCGCCCTTACGTGCCCATTCGATCGCCTCCTCGTCATTGCGAACGCAGCCTCGCCCATTCCTAAGAAAATCGGCCAGGACAGCCATGGCATGCGCATCCCCGCTCGTGGCAGCCTGCCGGTAGATTGCAGCCGCCTTGATCTCATCCCGTTCCGTACCAAGCCCGTACATATGCGCATACGCAAGATGATTCATCGCGTGGATGTCGCCGGCCTCCACAGCCTGACGGATCAAAGCCAGCCCTTTTTGCTCATCCTTGGGACAGCCCAGTCCCTGCTGGTAAACATAACCGAGGTTGCCGATCGCAGAAGGGAGATTCTGCGCCACAGCTTTTGCATACCACTTCAGCGCCGCCGCCAGGTCACGAGGCGCTCCGTTGATGCCGTAGGTATAAAAAACACCCAAATCGTTTTGTGCACGCGCGTCACCGGCTTCAGCCAGGCGCTTCAGTTCAGAGAACTGCGCTGCAGCTGGATGAACCGAAAAGCCCGCCCCACTGATAAAGGTCCCGACATGGACACCCTGATGCCTGATAGGAGATTTTTTCATAGCGTATGCCCACTTTACATCAAGTTGAGAGGCATGAACAGCTCGCAATTACTTTTTTTTAAAAAAAACCGGGGCGTAAATGAACTATCAAAAGGTTCACGAACCTTGATCCAGCCCAGCAGCGGCTTAACAAAAACAGCCCGCCCGCATACACCGACACATATCCCCGCGCCACCGTTATCTTTTGACTGTTCATTTCAACAAATCTTCGCTATGATAGTGGTTGTTTAAGACACTTAAGGACTGACGCTGTACAAGCGCTCCAAAGGATGATATTGTCGCGTTCAAGACCCGAATACGACGAAAAAAGATGCTTTGGCGCAAATTCCTGCTTGCATATTCGGGGATCATTCTGCTATTGTACTGCGTTTCACGGAGGAGTAAATGGTTAAGATCAGACTTCGCAGAACAGGTTGTAACAACAACGCGACATTCCGCGTGGTGGCTACCGATGAGCGCAGCCCACGCGATGGTAAGTTTTTAGAGATCCTGGGTTGGTATTCACCGAAACAGGCTGGCGACAACTTCAAGGTTGACTTGGAGCGTGTTGCATATTGGGTGTCCAAAGGCGCCAAGATGAGCGAGACAGTGGCTAGCATGGTCAAAAAGACCAAAAAAGCAGCTGTTTCCGCGTAATTGCAGTGGACTTCGACATGGACGGCTCCCTACGCATTGACGTGTTGACCGTCTTCCCACGGATGCTGAAAGGCTTTCTTGAAGAGAGCATGCTGAAGCGGGCGGCACATCAGGGAGCTGTTGTTTTTCGGACGGTTGATTTGCGGGATTTCGCACACGATGCGCGACGGACCGCAGATGATCGACCTTACGGAGGCGGTCCCGGCATGATCATGAAGCCGGAGCTCTGGTTCGAAGCGATTGAGGCGATTCGCACGCCCGACGCACGGGTTATCTTGATGACCCCGTCAGGCAAGACCTTCCGACAAGCTGAGGCGCGTCGGCTGGCTAAGGAGCAGCATCTGATTTTGCTCTGCGGCCATTATGAAGGGATTGACGAGCGCGTGCGCGAGGCGTTGGTGACAGACGAGCTCTCCATCGGCGATTATGTATTGACGAATGGTGCGCTCCCGGCAGCGGTAGTGATTGACGCTGTGGTTCGGTTGTTGCCAGGCGTGTTGGGCGGCGGGGAAGAGGCCACGCGGGATGAGTCGTTCACCGAGGGTATGTTGGAATTTCCTCAGTATACGCGACCGCCCGTTTATCGGGGCATGCGCGTGCCAGAGGTCTTGCAACGCGGCAATCATGCGGAAGTAGATGCATGGCGCGAGGCGCAAGCGTTGGATCGAACAGCGAGACGGCGTCCGGACTTGCTGACGTGAGAAATGGACGCAACGATTTGGTGAGTTAAGGAGATTAGAGATCATGATTGCAAAAGCAATTGACAAGATTAATGCCGAGCAGATTTCAAAGGCAACGGCAAGCAAGGCCGCGCCGGAGTTCCGCGTCGGCGACAATGTTAAGGTGGCCGTGAAGATCAAGGAAGGCGATAAGGAACGCGTCCAGATTTTCGCAGGAACCGTGATTGCCCGCGATGGCGCAAAGAGCAGTACCGCAACCTTCACGGTTCGTCGTATCTCCTTTGGCGTTGGCGTAGAGAAGGTCTTCCCGCTTTATTCGCCGTTCATCGAGCGCGTCGAAGTCGAACGTTCCGGCCGTGTCCGCCGCGCAAAGCTCTATTATCTGCGCAGCTTGACAGGCAAGAAAGCTCGCCTGCGCGAGATTTAAGCGAACGTCTGATATTCTCTATTAAAAAACCAAGGGACTTTCGAGTCTCTTGGTTTTTCTTTGAGCCCAACACATGAATACCGTCACGCTCCTTCCTAAACGGGAATACTCCCTCACCCGCCGCCACCCCTGGATCTTTTCGGGGGCGATTGGCTCCGTCGAAGGTACGCCGCAGGCTGGCGAAACCGTCCGCGTTGCGGCTGCCGATTCGACTATACTCGGGTTCGGCGCTTTTTCACCGGAATCACAGATTCGCGTCCGCATGTGGACCTTTAATCCTGACCAGGCCATCGACGCGGATTTCATCGCCGGACGCATTGCCCAGGCTGTCGCGAATCGCGGGCTCTTTCTCGCGGAGGACTGCACCAACGCCTACCGGCTCGTCAACGCGGAAGCGGACAACATCCCGGGACTCATTGCGGACCGCTACGGCGACTGGATTGTCTGTCAATTCACAGCCGCAGCCGCTGAGCGCTGGAAAAGCGAGATTGTGGCAGCCCTCCAGCTTTTCTCACCCTGCCGCGGAATCTATGAGCGTTCCGATGTCGATGTGCGGCAGCGCGAAGGCCTGCCACAGGTCTGTGGCATCCTGGCCGGCGAACCGCCCCCGGAGAAAATCGAAATCTACGAGCATGCGGTACGCTACTGGGTCGATGTCTATCACGGACACAAAACCGGCTTTTACCTCGACCAGCGCGACAATCGCGCCATCATCAAGCGCTACGCCAATGGCGGCGATGTGCTGAACGCCTTTTCCTACACCGGCGGCTTCGGTGTGGCAGCCGTCACGGCTGCCGCGGCCTCAGTCACGCATATCGATCTCTCCGAGCCCGCCCTAGCCCTTGCGCGCGAAAATACAGGTCTCAACACCTGCCATGTCGACGAATCAACGTTCATCTGCGGCAATGTCTTTGATACGCTGCGGACCTTCCGCGACAGTCGCAGATCGTTTGACCTGATCGTGCTTGATCCGCCGAAATTCGCCGATGCGAAAGGCAGCCTGATGAAGGCGTTGCGCGGCTACAAGGATATCAATCTACTCGGCATGAAGCTGCTGCGCCCCGGCGGTATTCTGGCAACCTTCTCCTGTTCCGGGCTGGTCACGCCGGACCTCTTTCACAAGGTCGTCGCCGATGCCGCAAGCGATGCCCGCCGCGAATTTCAAATCATCAAGCGCCTCCAACAGGCTGAAGATCATCCGGAGGGGCTGGCATTCCCCGAAGGACTCTATCTCAAAGGCCTGCTGTGCCGCGTGATGTGATCCCGCTGACCGATAACAGACGTGTCGCCGCGACACACCAAGGAGCACGGACAATGAGCGATACCCCGCCGAAACTCTTCCTGATTGACGTGATGCCCCTGCTGTATCGCGGCCACTTCGTCTTTCTCAAGACCCCGCGCATGACCAGCACGGGGATCAACACCTCCGCCCTGACAGGATTTGCCAACAGCCTCTTCCAAATTCTCAACGAGTTCTCACCCACGCATGTCGCATTGGCCTTCGACCCCGCAGGTCCGACCTTCCGGCATGAAGCCTATCCGGAGTACAAAGCGCAACGCGAAAAAGCTCCGGAAGATATTGTCGCGGCCATCCCCATGGCCATTGAACTCGCGGAAGCGCTGAATATCCCGATCGTCCGCATTCCGGGGTTTGAAGCGGATGATGTGCTCGGCACATTGGCTGCACGCGCAGCCGCACAAGGCTGGACCACGTATCTCGCCACGCCCGACAAGGATGTCGCGCAACTCGTCGGCCCGACGACCTTTCTTTTCCGGCCAGGCAAAGCGGGAAGCGCCGCTGAAATTTACGATGAGCAGAAAGTCTGCGAACATTGGCAGTTGACCTCGCCTGCGCAGATGGTCGATTATCTCGGGTTGGCGGGCGATGCTTCGGACAACATCCCCGGTATCAAGGGCGTAGGCGATAAGACCGCGGTTAGCCTGCTTGCACAATACGGTTCGCTGGAGAATATCCTCGCGCATGCGGCGGAAATCAAGGGTAAGCTTGCGGAGAAAGTCGCGAACGGCGCAGAGGCCGCACGTCAAAGCCGGTGGCTGGCAACGATCCGCAAGGATGCCCCTATCGCGATTGAACTGGAGGCCCTTGCGCGTAAAGAACCGAACGTGGACGCGCTGCGCGCCGTACTCAACAAATACGAGTTACTCGCGCTCGGCAAGCGTATTCTCGGCGATGCGTTTAACACCACGGCGGACGCGCCACTGCACTCCGCGGAACGCGCGGTACCGGCTGCGCAGCCAACCGCGCCCGCGTTAAAGCGGCTGTCCGATGTGCCTCACACCTATGTTTGCGTACAGGACGAAACGCAGCTTGTCGATCTGCTGAACCAGTTAAAACAGGCGACAATCTGGGCCTTCGACACCGAGACGACAGGACTCGACCCACGCCATGACCGTCTTGTCGGCATGTCCTTTGCGACGGCTGCGGGAACAGCATGGTATGTGCCTGTACCGCCGCAGCGCGATGCTGCATGCGCCCTGCTTGCACGTTTCGCACCGCTCTTTACCAACCCGGAAAAAATCAAGATCGCGCACAACGCGAAGTTCGATCTAACGATCTTGCGTCAATACAACATCGAGGTTGTTGCGCCGCTCCACGACAGCATGCTAGCGCATTACGTCCTCGATGCTGCGGATCGCCATGGCATGGACCACCTTGCGCGGCAGTATCTGAACTATGATCCCATTCCCATCACGCATTTGATTGGCGAAAAGAAACGCGGTTCCGGGCAAGGTAACATGGGCGATCTGCTCCCAGAGGAGATCTGTGATTATGCGGCGGAAGATGCCGATGTCACCTTCCAGCTCGACCAGGTCTTGCGCGCGCATGTTGTGGAAAACGGCTTGCAGCAAGCGCTGGAAGATTGCGAAGAACCGTTAATCCCTGTCCTGTTGGACATGGAGTGGGAAGGCGTGCGCATCAATGCCGACGCGCTGCGCCTTTACGGACGCGAACTCGACCGCGAGCTGCTGCAGCTGGACATTCAGATCCGCGATCTGGGCGGCGGCAACTTCAATCCGTCATCCCCCAAGCAACTGGGAGAAGTACTCTTCGATTATTTGAAACTCGATCCAGCGGCATCGCGCACCGCCAGCGGCCAATACGCCACGAGCGAAGATGTCCTCGAACGCATTCGTGACCGTCACCCGATCGTCCCTTTGATTCTCGACTACCGCGCCTGCTCGAAACTGAAATCCACCTATGTGGACAAACTGCCCGAATGCATCGATCCGTCGACCGGACGCGTCCATACCTCCTTTGCGCAAGCGCTCACCGAGACCGGACGGCTCTCCTCCGCAGATCCCAACTTGCAGAACATCCCGATCCGGTCGGCGCGCGGACAAAAAATCCGCGAAGCCTTTGTTGCGCGCGACAGCGACCACGTGCTACTCTCGGCCGACTATTCACAGATTGAACTGCGTGTGATGGCGGCCATGAGTCGCGATGCGGGCATGATCGAAGCCTTCAACCGCGGCGCCGACATTCACCAGGAGACCGCCATGCGCGTCTACGGCGTCATGGCACCCTTTGTAACGCCTGAAATGCGCTCTGCCTGCAAGATGGTCAACTTCGGCATCATCTACGGCATCTCCGCCTTTGGATTAGCGCAACGCCTCGGCGTACCGCGTAAACAAGCGGCTGAACTGATCGACGTTTACTTCCAGCAATATCCCGGCGTCAAGACCTATATGGAAAAGGCCATTGCCGATGCGCGTGAAAAGGGCTATGCGGAAACCTTGCTCAAGCGGCGCCGTACGTTGCGCGACATCGCCTCGCGCAACGGGCCTTCGCGTCAAGGCGCTGAGCGTAACGCCATCAATACGCCGGTTCAGGGAACCGCAGCCGACCTCATCAAGCTGGCCATGGTGCGCGTCCATCGTGAACTGAACGCACACCATCTGAAGACGAAAATGATCCTTCAGATTCACGATGAACTGCTCTTCGATGTACCGCAAAATGAAGTCGATGAAGTCCGTCATCTTGTCCACAGCGCAATGACAACCGTGCTCGATATCGGCGTGCCTCTCGACGTCAGTATCGGTGTTGGCGAAAACTGGCTCGCCGCACATTAATCATACTTTTTTTCACTCGCCTTTCTAAACACAAAAACCACACTTTGCGAAGTGTGGCGAATTTTCAGCCGCGCGGTGTTTTTTTCATGCGCTGTTTTTGTGGTATTTAACCATGCAAAATCGATACACATAAATACACACACTTGCACATCGTCCATGACCATTCACAGACTTGAAAATTTCAAATCAGATTCATTTTCTATTTAGCCGACGCCTGCGAATATGCTATTCTGACGGTGAAAGTTTTAGCTATGACACCTTCGCATATTATCCCTATTTCAGACCCAACGATTCCCCTGCCCTTGAACGCCATGTTTGATATGACCAAGCCGCTCGAGATTGAGATCGGCTGTGGCAATGGTCGGTTTCTTTCTACGCGCGCATCGACACACCGCACGACCAATTATATCGGCATTGAACGCATGCTTGGCCGTGTGCGGAAATTGGATCGGAAGGCGACGCGTCTGCAACTCGACAATTTGCGCATTTTGCGCTTAGAGGCCTTCTATACCTTTTACTACCTCTTACCTGCTCATGCGGTGCAGACGGTCTATGTCTTCTTTCCTGACCCTTGGCCCAAACGGCGGCACAACCATAACCGGTTGCTTTCCGCGCGTTTTCTCGACACGCTGTGGATGCGTCTCGCGCATGGTGGCATCATCCAGATCGCAACGGACCACAAAGGTTATTTCGACCAAATCATGGAGGTCTTTGGTTCAGCACCGCGCTTCCGTTCCGTTCCGCCAATGGAGCGCACCCCCGAAGAGCAAACGGAGTTTGAACAAGGGTTCCGCAGCCAGGGGCTCCCCATTTACGGATGCGCTTTTCAGGCCATTGAAAATCTGCCGGAGATCCCCTTGCCGCCTTTGGAAATTCCCGAAGATATGCTGCCACGGGAAACCGATGAATCCGCAGAAGAGACCGCCATTCCCAATGATGACGATACGCCGTAAGCACAACGCCTTATGCACGCGGATGGCTCGTGTTGTATTCCTCTTTGAGCCGCTCGATTGAGACGTGCGTGTAAATTTGCGTCGTTGAAAGACTGCTGTGGCCCAACATCTCCTGCACGCTGCGCAGATCCGCGCCGGCATCCAGCAGATGCGTCGCAAAGCTGTGGCGCAATTTATGCGGCGTTACTGTGGCAGGCAGCCCGGCTGCCTCAAGCCAGACCTTCATCTGGCGTTCCATTGAGCGCACGGTCAATGCGCTGCCCTTGAGATTCATGAAGAGCGGGGCATCCTCGGACGACCATGCCGGATTCACCATGCCTGCATAGAGGCGCATGGCCTCTAATGCGCGCAGCGCAGGGCCACCGAGAATGCACAGTCGCTCCTTGCGTCCCTTGCCATAGACAATGGTTGAATAGTTTTTGAAATTAATATCACGCCACGTCAAGGCCGCGATTTCGCTGACACGGCATCCCGTGCTGTAAAGCACCTCGAAAATCGCCGCATCGCGACGCGTTGCATATTCTTCCTGTGCGGAAATCGCCCCACCATGACGTTCGCGGCGCATCTTTAACGCCAGAAGCGGCGCCGCCAGCAAGGCATCGATCTCCGTTTGACTCAACACCGCCGGCAGGCGCTTGCTTAACCGAGGGCCGCGCAAACCGGTGAAGGGATTGACCTTTAAATGATTCTCGCGCACAAGGTAGCGATAAAAGGAGCGCAAAGAGGCTAATTTACGTCGCGTCGTTGCGGAAGATACACCTGATTTAAAGACGGCGACTAAAAAAGCGCGGCTTTTTTCACGCGAAACACACAGCCAATCGCAGGGGTGTTCGCACACGCGTGACGGCCATGCAAAAGCGGCAAACTGCCCGAGGTCCTGCAGATACCCGCTCACGGTATGCACCGAAGCCATTCGCTCGGCTTCAAGATAGCGCCGAAACGCAACAACCAGCGGATCGTGCGCGACATCGCACACGGGCAACGGCTCGACTTCTCCGCCGCCATTCATGCGCAGATTCAGCTCGATCTCCTGTGACGTGCGATCCATGAGGACTCCTTACGCATATGAACCAAAACCAAGGAAGAGCGTGCGTTTCATAACGCGGTAAAACCACGATCGCTCCGGAATCGGATCGCCGGAATGATTGTGGCAGCCGCACACGACGCGGCCGGATAATTCGTTAAAAAAGGTGTTACGGCCGGAGCTGTCCTGCGTTTGACAGGCCTGGGCTAGCTGCTCCAATTGGGCAGGATGATCCATCAATACACACCCGTCCGTCCAATTGGGAACCTGAGATTGGAAAGCGCGGATAAACGTACTCCGCTCAACAGCGGCCACACAGTCATCAGTCGCAGCCACACGCACATCCGAACACTGTATAGGCGGACAGACCTCCAGCGCACCGGAGGTCGCGACATGCACATTGATGCCGACGGCTGCAGGACAGCGCGGGCGCCCCTCGGCATCCCAATAGGCATCGATGATTACAGCCTGCGTCACGCGCTGACGCTGGTCGATTAAAAACTGACGAAGCTGACGGACTTGCGCATCGGTCAGCGCCTCTTCAAATCCCGGCTGCGGTCCGGATGGCCGATAGATGTAGTACCAGACATAATGCGCACCGCGTGCAATCATTTCGTCAATAAAACCGGGCTGCACAACATCCGGCATGTTCGACGCAGAGACGCTGACCGCAACACCTGTGACCAGTCCCGCTTTCCGGCAGGCCTCGATCGCGCGCAGAGCCGCGTCATACATGGCATCATTCCCCCGGCGCGCCGCATAGGAGGCGCCAACGCCCTCCACGCTGATCAACGGCGAGACATTCCCGGCAGCACGCAAGGCGTTAGCCACGTCTTGATTCAAAAAACGTCCGTTCGTAAACAACTGGAAATAGACGTTGCGATTCTGCTTGAAGAAAGCCGGCAGCCAGGGCACCAGCAACGGTTCACCGCCCAGAATACCGAAGAACCGTACCCCTTTGCGGCGGCTATCGCTGACGATTTTTTGCAGCAGGTCGCGTGACATATCGCTCGGATTTTTAACGCCTGTGGCCCAGCATCCGCGGCACTGCAAATTGCACCGCTGCGTCACGCTGGCAAAGACAATCGGCGGGAAAAAACGCCCCTTGCGTTTACGCCGCTGAAAGCGCGCAAAAGCGAGCATATTACCCAGGCCAGCCCCCACGCAAAAATGCCACAGCGCGCGCCACGACACCGTCTTTAAAAATCGTACAGGGAGCTGAAGAAGAAGCATTGCTCTATCATCCTAGGTTCGTTGCACCAATTGGCCATCGTGCAGCTCATAGACGCGATCACAGAGCTCTGCAGTCTCTGCGGAATGCGTCACCATGATCAACGCCAGTTCGCGCGTTTTGGATAGTCCAAAGAGCATATCCATAATCTGTGCACCGGTCATCCGATCCAAATTTCCTGTCGGCTCATCCGCCAGGATCAAGGCAGGTTCATTGATCAATGCGCGCGCCAAAGCAACGCGTTGCTGCTCACCGCCGGAAAGTTCAAGCGGCGTATGATTCAAACGATCAGACAGACCGACTTGCGCCAGCAACTGCGTCGCGCGGCTCCGCATCTCGGAACGCGCGAGCGCACGCACGCCTGTCATGGCCGGCAACATCACATTCTCGGTGACATCCATCTCCGGCAACAGATGGTAGGATTGGAAAACAAAACCGATTTTCGCCGCGCGCAAGGCCGTACGGACGCGCGGACTTAGCCGATACAACGATTGTCCTGTTACACGTACATCGCCGGAATCCGGGCGGTCCAAGCCACCCAGCACATGCAGCAGTGTGCTTTTTCCGGCACCACTGCGCCCCACAATCGCGACACGCTCGCCCGCTTCGACGTGAAGCGAAGCCCCCTTCAGCACGTGAACCTGCTTATGCGGAAGAAGGTATGTCTTATGTAACTCGGTCGCTTCCAAAATCATGAAAACCTACTCCTTGCGTAGCGCGGTAACGGGATCCATACGCGCCGCCCGCCATGCAGGCAGAAAACTCGCAATCGTACAAAAGGCAATGACCGAAACGGCCACAACAACAACCTCAGAGGGAACCACACGCCAGGGGATCTCCGCCAAACCATAAATATTCTTCGGGAAGACCTCGACGCCTATTTTCGCCAAGAGTTCGACAAGCCCTGACAAATTCTGCAACACCAGAAGCGCAGTGCCTATGCCCAGAAACGTTCCGACGAGACATTGAATCCAGCCGTGCAGAACAAAGGCCATCATCACCTGCCACGACGAAAAACCGAGTGCCTTCAAAAGTCCGATTTCATCTGTTTTCTGTACTGTCAGAACAATCAGCGTGTTCATCACGCAGAAGATCGCAACCACGGTGATGAACATCAGCAGGATCACCATCATGTTTTTCTCAACCGCCAAGGCGTTGAACAGCTGGCTATCGATCTCCTGCCATGTGCGCACCGTATACCGTTCGTCCACCAACATGCGCACATCGCGCAGAATCGACTGGAAGTTCGCGGTATTCTGCGGATCCTCTGTTTTCAGGTGAATCGAGTAGACGCCTTTATTCATCCCCATGATATCGCGCGTCACCGCAATCGACGTCACGATATACCCGGTATCAAAATCGCGCTGTCCGGAATCGTAGATCCCTGTGATCGTCAAGCGTTCAGGGAAAAAAACCTCGTCTTTATGCACGAGATTCATCGGCGAGTAGATCATGATGGAGTCGCCCACAAACGCGCGCAGGCTGTGCGCCATATCCACACCGATGACACACGAATCCCCATCCAAATTAAAGGTGCCGGCAACCATGCGGTCGAGCTTCATCATGCGTTTAACGCGCTCCGGATCCGTACCGATGATCATCGGGGCGAGCACGCGGCGGTTATGTTCCACCAACACGCGCATTTCCAATCCAGGCGAGGCGACCGTAACCCCCTTGATCTGTTCCAACCGGGCGCACAGCGCCTGTTCATTTTCAATGACGCCGGCACTGCCTGACATGATCGTGATATGCGGCTTAAACGCGAGGATCTTCTCCCGCCACATATCGCCAAAGCCGGTCATGACGGCGCGAACAATGATGATAATCGCCACGCCTAGAACAACACCGACAACCGAGACAATAGTCACAACCGAAGCGACCGAACGCTTTGGCTTGAGATATTTCAGAGCTAAAAAGAGAGAGAAGCGCATAAAGAATAAACCGCTGATTCCGCGCGTCTCACCACGTCCTGTGGTGCTTCCTTGCGTCATCAGCGGTCATGTTTAGGAACCGTGATTACA
>CAZMLC010000043.1:0-23058 GCA_964567125.1 uncultured Akkermansia sp. | reverse complement strand
CCCTGCACATCGGGAAGCGGCAGACACTGTTGGACTGCGGCAACAGCCTCATCCGCCGTGGGGCAGATTGCGGAAAAAAGCGTCTTCAGCGTCGCGTCCAGCACAGGATCCTGCGCGCCAGCGCGATCCGAGGCGCGCGGCACTTCACCCACGCAGAGCACCTTACCGCCGTTCTGCGCAAAGCGGCAGGCCCCCTGCAGGCCAGCCCAGCGCACAGCCTGCATTGAGGGATAGAGCAAAACGCGATAGGCCATGGGACGCGTCAGCGACTGGTGATCGACAAACTCGAAATTGATGCCGGCGCGGAAGAGTTTTTCGCCGAGATCAAAGGCTGTACGTTTTGCTACTTCGCCATTGAGCCCGGCTTCATACGGCGTGACAGGATAGACAATCCCCACATCGCAAACAAACGTGCCTTGGCTCAATACATACGACAGCCGTTCGAAATACTGCAGGAAGGTCTTCATGTGCTTCCAATAGGGCATACGGAAATGGTAACAGGGCGGCGCCCATTCCCAGTACGAACCATAGGTGCTGTAATAGAGGCCATGCAGATTCAGGAGCGTGGCACCGTAAAGGTAGTTCTCCCGCGTGGCGAACATGAGCTGTTCCAGCGTAGCGCCCCAGCCCAGACTGTGGTAGCCCTCCAGCCAGACGCGCGGACGATTGTACAGATTGGCGATTGAGGACGAGACCTTGTTCTTGATCAGATCCGCGTGACCGCCGGGCGTATCGTGACCCGGCGCCGTATACCAGCGCGTCGCGCGGAAGTAATCGCCGAACTCCGCGGGATTGCGACCGCGGCTGCACGGATCGCAGCCGAAGATCATGGTGCGTTGCGCATGCCAGTCATAGATCGGCTGGAAATAGCGTTCCTCCATGAGCGACATCCGCACATCGGCGTAGTCGATGCGCACTTTCGGGGTAACAGGACCGCGGTCGCCAAAAAGCGCAGGCAGCGCATCAACGAGGTCATAGCCCTTGCGCTGCTTGAATTGCTCTGCAAAATCCTCGCTCCAGGCCACGGGACTGGCACCGATCTGCAACTCATCGTTGAAAAAATAGTTCAGCCCCTTGCTGGAATGTTGTTTGGCATGATCCTCAAAGGGCTGATAGAAGCCCTTCACAATGATGTCGCCGGCAGTGGGCAGCAGCGGATTAAACGAGCCCTCCTTGCGCACACAGCGGAGGGCAACCACATCGTACGCGCTGTCCGCAGGCGCCTGCCACGTCAGGACTCGGTCTTTAATCTGCGGCGTCACGTCGATCGAGGGGTGAACGGCAGCATCGTGCGCGACGTGGTAGGCGCGCACGTAAAGGCAATCGGCAGGAAGCTCCTGCTGCAGCGATGCGCCGGGAGCCAGTCGTTTGCAGAAGACCTGCTCAAGCGCACGCGCGTTCCAGGGCGCATGCTGATAGAAAAGCCGGTAAAAGAGGTTAGTCGAGCCATTGGGCCAGTCGAGCGTGTAGGTACTGAGTCCGATGCCCATATCCCGCTCGGCACAGGCCTCGGAGACAGCGGCATAGATTTTCCACCACGCCTCGCTAAAGAGTTCCGGCTTGTCCTGATCCGTCATCCATCCCGGCGTATCGTGGTGCGAATAATTGACCTGCACGCCGCTGATCCCCATTGCATGCAGCTGCGCTACCTGTCCGATCAGCCGCGTCACATCCAGTTCTTCGCCGGTCCACCACCAGAATGGAACCTCGCCGTAGCCTGAAGGCGGATTCTGAAACCCGGGCCAGACATCGAGCGTCGGTGCACGCGAAGGAAAGCCTTCGCCTCCGCTCAATACGATACAGGGCAGCAACACGGCAACAAACAGCGCTTTTTTCATCCCCAACCTCTTTTGCAAAATATGTTTCTCTGCATTTTGAGGGCACAGTATACTTCAATTGATGCACTTTGCGAATCTATTTTTACCCAAACCCGACGGGGCGTAGCGTCAGGCGCTTTTCCACAGATTTTTTTTTACAAAAAGCGTCAAGACCGGCCCAGAGTTACAAAAAACTTTCATTTTTACATTTTCAGCTGTACATTGACTGCCCATTGCAGTAAAATTTTTTGGCATATTCTAAATCATCCTTTGCGGAGATCACTCATGGACATTATTCTACAGGGTCTGGACCTACTCGTTGCTGGAATGCTGATCGTATTCCTTTTCCTCATGTTGCTTGTTTATGTCATGAACTTGACAGCGAAGATCATTCCGCGCTTCAATCATATTCTACCGGATGAAGCACCGAAGAAAAAAGCGCGTCCTGCTGCAAAGAGTGACGATCACACAGCGATTGCGATTGCGATTGCTGCTGTCCATGCAAAGTAACCCTGATTTTTCCGCATCAACACCTCAAATCCAAAGGAGTCCTAACAGTGGCTAAGAAACAAATCAAGTTCATGTGCACGGCATTCCGTGACGGTTTTCAATCGGTCTATGGTACGCGCGTTCTGCCGGATGATTTCTTCCCAGCAGTCGAAGCAGCCAAAAACGCGGGAATCACCTATTTCGAAGCGGGCGGCGGCGCCATGTTCCAATCGCCGGTTTTCTATTTAAACACGGACCCGTACAAACTGATGCAGCGTTTCCGCGATGTGTGCGGTCCGGAGGCGAACTTGCAGACGCTGGCACGCGGCGTGAACATCGTTGCGTTGGACTCCGCGTCGAGCGATGTGATCAAGCTGCATGCCAAGCTCTTCAAAAAGTACGGCATGACCACGATCCGCAACTTTGATGCGCTGAACGATGTCAACAATCTGATTTTCTCCGGCAAGTGCATCGTCGAAGCAGGTTTGAAACACCAGGTCGTCGTGACCATGATGTCCTTGCCTCCTGGATGCGTCGGCGCGCATGATCCTGATTTTTACGAGAAAACCCTGCGCGGCATTCTGGACGCAGGCATCCCGTATGACTCGGTCTGCTTTAAAGATGCCTCGGGCACTTCGACCCCTGCGGTTGTTTTCGAGACCATCAAGCGTGCCCGCAAGATGCTTCCGGAAGGAACGCATATCCAGTTCCACAGCCATGAGACTGCCGGCTGTGGTGTCATGTCCTACAAGGCTGCGCTCGATGCCGGTGCGGACGCGATTGACTTGTCGCTCTCCCCGGTTTCCGGTGGCACCTGCCAACCCGACGTAATCGTCATGTGGCATGCGCTACGCGGTTCGGATTACGATCTGGGTGTCGATATCGACAAAGTGCGCGAAGCGGAACAGATCTTCCGCGAATGCATGAAGGATTACATGATGCCAGCCGAAGCGCTGGCCGTTGAGCCCATGATCCCGTGGTCGCCCATGCCGGGTGGCGCGCTGACGGCCAACACCCAGATGCTGCGCGACAACAATCTGATGTCCCGTTATGGTGAAATGATTGAAGCCATGTCGGAAGTGGTCAAGAAGGGCGGTTTCGGCACCTCTGTCACACCGGTCTCACAGTTCTACTTCCAGCAGGCGTTCAACAACGTGCTCTTCGGGGCCTGGAAGAAGATTGCACCGGGTTACGGCAAGATGGTCCTGGGTTACTTCGGCAAGACGCCGGTGACGCCCGATGCTGAGATCGTCAAGATCGCGTCGGAACAGCTCAATCTCAAACCGACAACGGAATCCGTTCTCGCCATCAATGACCGCGACGAGAAGAAGTCGATCGCAGCCTGCGAAAAGATCCTCAAGGAAAACAATCTGCCGGTTACCGACGAGAACGTCTTCATCATCGCGGCCTGCGCGGATAAGGGTCTGCTCTTCCTCAAGGGTGAAGCCAAGGTCAACGGCGTGCGCAAGAACGAGCCCGCCAAGGCTGCCGCGCCGGCAAGTGCCAAAGCCGCGTCCGGAGGATACACTGTCACGGTCAATGGCAAAGCCTATGGCGTTGAGATCAAGGGCGACAAAGCGCTGGTCAACGGCAAGGAGTACGCCATCAGCGTAGCGGACGGTATTGCGGCCCACGCGTCAGCTGGTCATGCGCATGCGTCCAGCGGCAAGGAGACCGAAGTCAAAGCCGCTGTGCCGGGCGCGGTGCTGCGCCTCAGCGTATCAGAAGGCTCAGCGGTTGCCGAAGGCGACGAGCTCATCGTGATGGATGTGATGAAGATGGAGACGCCGATCAAAGCCCCGTGCGCTGGCACGGTCAAGAGCATCTTGGTTGCACAAACAGACAAGGTCAACGCGGGCGATGTGCTCGTGATCATTGACTAATTGCGGATGTTGTGGCCCGTTTGATCAGCAGACGGGCCACAGCCAAGAAAGGATTTCAGAGTAATGAAGAAAACGATACTTTCACTGTTTGCCGCACTCACCTTCGGTTTGACGCTGTGCGCGTCAGCAGCGGACGCGACAACGCCGGCCAAACAGCCCACCTGCGGCTGTACTGCGGGATGTGACCAGACGAAGCAGAAAGAGGAACAACCCGGCTGGGTTAAGATGATCGCAAAGATCGGCAATATCGCAGCGACCACAGGCATCCGCGGGTTTATGGAAAAAGAGGCACCGGAATACATGACGAAGGGGTATCATACCCCGACCGGATTTGTCCAAGGGCATGAAATCCACGTTATCGGCAACATCCCCTATGGTGTCGGACAGGCCATCATGATCGTGATCTGCCTTGGTCTGATGTATCTGGCGATCGTCAAGGAGTTCGAACCGCTCCTGCTGCTGCCGATCGGTTTCGGCGGTATGCTGGCGAACATGCCCTATTCCGGCGTGACCCTACCTCCGCTCGTCGACGCTGCAACCAAGATGGTCATTGAGCCCGGTGGGTTCCTCTACTACTTCTTTGAATTTGGCGTCTCGACCGGACTCTTCCCGATCATGATCTTCATGGGTGTGGGCGCCATGACCGACTTCGGCCCGTTGATCGCCAATCCGCGTACCGCCCTGCTCGGCGGTGCCGCGCAGTTCGGGATCTTCATGGCCCTGCTCGGCGCCTTGATCCTTTCGGAAGTGACCCCGGACTACATCAAGTTCGGACTGAAGGAAGCCGCCTCGATCGGCATCATCGGCGGTGCCGACGGACCGACGGCCATCTGGTTGACGACCAAGCTGGCGCCGCATCTGTTGGGCGCGATCGCTGTGGCCGCCTATTCCTACATGGCCTTGGTGCCGATCATCCAACCGCCGATCATGAAGGCGCTTGTTCCTGCACATGAACGCGCCATCGTCATGAAGCAGCTGCGCCCGGTCTCGAAAATGGAGAAGGTCTGCTTCCCGTTGATCGTGCTGTTGCTTTGCTCGTTCTTGCTTCCTAGCGCAGTGCCCTTGATCGGTGCGCTGATGCTCGGTAACCTGGCCCGTGAAGTCGGTCCCTCCGTGTCGCGCATCGCAGACACCATGTCCGGCCCGTTGATCAACATCGTGACCATTATGCTCGGGCTCTCCGTAGGGTCCAAGCTGGCCTGCGAAAAATTTTTGAACGCGGAAACGCTCGGCATTCTCGCGCTCGGTCTTATGGCCTTCGCAGGCGGTACTGCGGGTGGCTGCATCATGGGCCGCATCATGAACAAGTTTTCGAAGGATCCGATCAATCCGCTGATTGGCGCGGCAGGCGTTTCGGCGGTTCCGATGGCTGCACGCGTTGCGAACAAGGTCGGCCTGGAAGCCAATCCGAACAACTACCTGCTGATGCATGCCATGGGACCCAACGTCTCGGGCGTGATCGGCTCGGCTGTCGTGGCCGGTGTGCTCTACACGCTTTGCCGTTAAAGCGCAGCACAAAAAAAATCGCGAAAAAAAGGTCGATGGCTTGTCCATCGACCTTTTTTTTGGCAGGATAGAGACATGAAAATAACTCTCCTCTTTTGTATCGGCACATTTTCCTTCCTGCATGCGGAGGTTCCTATGACACTGTGGAATGCGCTCACGCCTGACGAGGCCAAGGTCATCGTCAGCAAAGGCACCGAAAAGCCCTTCACGGGCGAGTATACCGCACATCACGACAAGGGGATTTATATCTGCCGCCGCTGCGAAGCCGCGCTCTACCGCTCCTCGGATAAATTCAATTCCGGATGCGGATGGCCGGCATTCGATGACGCCGTGCCGGGCGCGGTCGTCGAAACCCTGGATGCGGATGGTCAGCGCATTGAGATCACCTGCGCCAGCTGCGGCGCCCATCTGGGGCACATCTTCAAGGGCGAACGCATGACGCGCAAGAACACCCGCCATTGCGTGAACTCCATCTCGATGCGGTTTACCCCTGAAGCGGACGTGCAGAAAAAATTCGCACGCGCCACCTTTGCCGGGGGCTGTTTCTGGGGTGTCGAATATTATCTGCAGCAGGCCAAAGGCGTCATCTCCGCAACGAGCGGATATTGCGGCGGAACCAAGGAGAACCCGACCTACAAGGAGGTCTGCTCCAAGACGACGGGGCATTACGAAGCCGTGGAGGTTGTCTACGATCCGAAGCAAACCTCGTTTGAAACGCTAACCAAGCTCTTTTTTGAGATTCACGATCCCACGCAGGCCGACGGCCAAGGTCCTGATCTGGGTCCGCAGTACCGCTCCGCGATCTTCTGCGGTTCCGAAGCGGAAAAAGCCACAGCGCAAAAACTCATCGCCCAACTCGAAAGCAAAGGCTATCGCGTGGTCACGCAGCTCCTGCCCTCCTCGCGCTTCTGGCCGGCCGAGTCCCTGCATCAGGATTACTATTTCTACAAAGGCAAGACCCCCTACTGCCACCGTCCTGTTAAGCGATTTGACGAAAGCAGCAAGTAGCCCGAGCGAAGAAGTGTGCAAGAAAAGGGGATCAGGGGTTAAGGTTCGCAGGTAAGGCGAGACCTCAACACTGCGGTTGATATTTATCCCGTACATGCCCCCTGCCTAATCGCAAACGAAGATTGATTTATCCCTTCAATCCAGTTACACTAATTACTTACTTGAAAGGGATTTTGACATGACTAAACAAACGATTTCCGCCGTGTGTTTCGCCTTTTTTGCGGCATGGCTCAACGCTTCCACACTCAAACTGGCTCCGTTCTATACGGACAACATGGTCCTTCAGCGTGACAAACCAATGGTGTTTCTCGGCATTGCCGCGCCCAACAGCACGGTTGGTGGCGCCTTCATGGGCAAGAGCGCGGACGTGCAATCCGATGCTGCCGGAAAATTCAAACTGGTTCTCCCTGCGCAAACATTCAGTACGCTCGGCGCGACAGCGACCTTCACCTGCGGCGCGGAAACGCTCAGCATCACCAACGTAGTCGTGGGCGATGTCTGGTTCTGCTCGGGGCAGTCGAACATGGAGTGGAACATGGGCGGATCGAGCAGTGTTGCCGCGAACGACATCCAGGCTGCAAACTACCCGCTCATCCGCCGCATCAAGTTCGCACACGTTACCGCGCCTGATCCCATTCCGTTTGATCAGATGAAGACCGAGGCCTGGCAGCCGGCAACGCCGGAGGTCGTGGTGCGCTGGACAGCGGTCGGCTTCTATTTCACGCGCAAACTTTTCCACGAGACCAAGATTCCCATGGGCATCATCGACTGCAACTGGGGCGGCACCCGCATCGAACCGTGGACCCCTGCGGAAGCGTTTGAGACGTCGCCGGTCTATTCGAACGACTGCGCGACGATTGCCAAGCGCTACGAACTCTTCAAGCAGAACGACGCGGCGGAGCAGAAGTGGCAAGAGAAATTCAAAGCCCTTTCCGCTGATGAGCGCAAAAAAGCGCGCAAACCCACGCTCCCCTGGGATCGGCAGAGTCCGTCCGCGCTTTACAATGCCATGGTTGACGGCATGACACCCATGCCGATCAAAGGCGCGATCTGGTATCAGGGCGAATCCAACGCAAGCGATCCGATTTACGATAAGCACATGGAAGCGTTGGTCGCCGGATGGCGTAAGAAATGGGGCTACTCCTTCCCCTTCTATTTTGTCCAGCTGGCCAATTTCCAAGATGCCTCCGACGATCCGAACAACACGGGTTGGGGTTGCGTCCGCCAGCTTCAACTCAACGCACTGTACACGATTCCCAAGGCCGGCATGGCCGTGACGATCGACATCGGCGAAGCAAAGGATATCCATCCGAAAAACAAGATCGATGTCGGTGACCGTCTGGCGCGCTGGGCGTTGCGCGACCTCTATGGCCAGCATGACCTGATCGTCTCGGGACCGCTCTTCAAAAGCATGAAGACAGAGAACAATACCGCCGTAATATCCTTCCAGAAAGGTCCGCGCAGCGGTCTGACGTTCCAGTCGCTCTTCAGCGCGCGCAATCGCGGCTACGACCTGATGGTCGGCAAAAAAGCGGGTACGAACCGCGTTGAGGAAGTCCTGACACAGCAGGTGAGCGGGTTCGCCGTTAAAGATGCAGAAGGCAAATGGACCTGGGCGAACGCCGTGATCTCCGGTGACAAGGTTCTGGTGACCCACCCTGAAGGCAAATATCCGGTTGCTGTCCGCTACGGTTACCAGAGCAACCCGAAAATCAATTTATACAACAAAGCGGGGCTCCCGGCCTCGCCGTTCACGACAGAACAGACGCTGCAACGCTAACCCAAGAGAAGGAGCACCATGACAAACTTTACGTGGTACGATGTCAGTGATGCCACCGTCGCGCTTCTTTTCGGTCTTGCAGGCGTGCTGGGTGGTTATGCCTTCCGCGGTCTTGTGGGCCGCTGGCAGGCAGAAGCCTTGGAAAAGAAGGCCTCCATGAAACTGGAGGAAGCCGACATCGAAGTCCGCAACAAACTCAAGGAGGCGGACATCCTTGCCCGGGCCGAAGTGGTCAAGGCCAAGGAAGAGTTTGAAAAGAGCACGAAGGCGCGCCGAAAAGAGCTGCAAGACATTGAGGAACGCTTAACCATCCGTGAAGAGAACATGGATAAAAAAGCGGAAATCCTCGACAAAAAAGAGCAGTCCGTTAGCCAGAAGCAGGAAGACGTGCTGCACAAGGCCGAACAGCTGCAAGCCCAGCGTATCGAAACCGATGCGCGTCAACAGGAGGCGGAACAGCGATTGCGCAAGTTGGCCGGTATGACGCACGAAGAGGCCAAGCGCGACGTGTATCAGCGCGCCGAGCAGGAGTTCCGCAGCGAGGCCGGGAACCTGATCCGGCGCTGTCAGGAAGAGGCTAAAGAGACTGCGGAAAAAGAGGCGATGCGGATTGTCGCAACGGCAATCCAGCGGTTTGCCATTTCCCATGCGAGCGAAAGCATGACCTGCACGGTGAATTTGCCCAGCGATGATGTCAAGGGCCGCATCATCGGGCGCGAAGGCCGCAACATCCGGACGCTCGAAGCGGTGACAGGTATGACCATGCTGGTGGACGACACGCCCGAAGCGGTCGTGATCTCCGGCTTCGACCCGATCCGCCGCGAAATCGCACGCCAGACGCTGGAACAGCTCGTGCAAGATGGACGCATCCACCCGGCGCGTATTGAAGAGATTGCCAAGAGCGTCTCGGACAACATGGAGAACGTGATCTACAACGCGGGCGAAACCGCGGCATTCGATGCCAAGGTGCAAGGCGTTCCCGCTGAAATCCTGCGCGTTATCGGACGCCTGAAGTTCCGCACCAGCTATTCGCAGAACGTGCTGCAGCACTCCATCGAGGTGGCGCATCTGATGGGCATCATGTCCGCGGAGCTCGGTCTCGATCCGGCGATCGGTCGACGCATCGGCTTTTTCCACGATATCGGTAAAGCGCTGGACCATGCGGTTGAAGGTGCACACGCCCAGATCGGCGCGGAGTTCCTGAAGCAGAACGGCGAGAGCGCGATCATCGTCAACAGCGTGGCCGCGCATCACGGCGATGTACCTGCGGAGAGCGCCTACGGGACCCTCTGCTCGGCAGCGGACGCGATCTCCAGTTCGCGTCCCGGCGCACGCAACGAAACGCTGGGGCTCTATGTGCAGCGCCTTGAAAAGCTCGAGTCCATTGCCAATAGTTTTCCGGGCGTCAAAAAGACCTTCGCGGTTCAGGCTGGCCGCGAAGTGCGCGTGATTGTGGAACCGAACGTAGTTTCCGATAACGACGCCATCGTCATGGCGCGCGAGATCTGCCAGCAGATCTCGGCGAACATGCAATTCCCGGGCCAGATCCGCGTCGTTGTTGTTCGCGAAACACGGTGCGTCGAATACGCGAAATAAGAGACGGAGCAGGCATGAAGGTTTTAGTGGTCGGTGATATTGTGGGCAATGGCGGACGCCGCATTTTTGCGAGCGTGGCAAAACGGCTACGCGACGAAAAGGCTGTGCACGTGATTGTCGCAAACGCGGAGAACGCGGCCGCAGGCAACGGACTGACGCTGGCTCTGGCCGAGGAGCTTTTCAAGGCGGGCGCAGATGCGCTCACGCTGGGCGATCACGTCTGGGGACAGAAGGAGTTTGAAGGCAACATCGGATCCGACAAGCGGATCGTCCGGCCGGCCAATTATCCGCCCGGCGTTCCCGGCTTTGGGTCGACCACGATCCAGACCGCACTGGGGCCGCTCTCCATCGTCAACATTCTCGGACGCGTCTTCATGAACCCCATGGATTGTCCTTTCCGGACCATGGACGCAGTCTTGAAAACGCTACCGGCCAATGCGCCGATCCTCGTCGATTTCCACGCCGAAGCCACGTCGGAAAAGATCGCCATGGGACACTATCTGGATGGCCGCGTCACCGCGGTTGTGGGAACGCATACGCACGTTCAAACCAGCGACGCCATGATCCTGCCCAAGGGCACGGCGTACCTGACCGACCTCGGCATGACCGGGCCCTCCCACTCTGTCATTGGCCGGACGATTGAACCCGTTCTGAAAAAATTTCTCACCGGTGTTCCTGCGAAATTCGATGTCGCCACAGGGCCCAACGTCCTCGAGGGCGCGATCATCAATATTGACCGGACCACAGGCCAAGCCGTTTCGATCACGACCTGCCGCTGGCACGAGTAACAACACAAGGAGTTCCTTATGCGCGACGAATCCTGTATTTTTTGCAAAATCATCGCGGGGATGATCCCCTCGTTCAAAATCTATGAAGATGAGCATACCCTCGCGTTCCTGGATATTGCCCCGTTTGAAAAGGGACATCTGCTGGTCCTGCCCAAACATCATGCCCCGATGCTCCAGGATCTTCCCCTAGAGGCTTTGCAAAGCACCATCGCGGTCGTGCAAAAGCTCGGGAACCACCTGATCAAGACGCTTCCGTGCGACGGATTCAACGTCTTGCAAAACAATGGAGCCTGCGCGACGCAAACGGTTCCACACGTCCACTTTCACCTCATCCCTCGGCACAACACGACGCCGATCTGCTGGATCCCGGGCAGCTATCCAAACATGGACGAGATGGCCACGTACCAACGGCTTCTGACCTACACGGAGTAACGTGACATGATACCCTCCGACACCTTTCCCGCGGATATCGAAAAACTGTGCGCCCGCGATCCGCGCTACGCGGCAGACGCCTATTTCTTCGTGGTTGAAGCCCTCAACACTACCACGAAGAAACACCTTAAACAGAATCCGGACCGCGACAAGCACGTGACCGGCCAAGAACTTTCTGAAGGCATCCGCGACGTTGCGCTGGAAGAGTTCGGCCCCATGGCCTATGCGGTCTTTACCGAATGGGGCATTCACGCAACCAACGATTTCGGCGAGATCGTCTACAACCTGATCGACATCGGACGCCTCGGAAAAACCGACACCGACTCGAAGAGCGATTTCAATGCGGTCTTTGATTTTGACGAGGCCTTCCGCGCCCCATTTCAACCGCAAAGCGATATCCCATCAACGCCGCCTGCACGCAGAAAACCCAAAGCGACCGTGTAATTTGACCTGCATTAACTGCGACGCAGGCTTGCTTTTTGAACCCGTGTATACTATTATTTACACCACTTATGCGCCTGTAGCTCAATTGGATAGAGTGTTGGCCTCCGAAGCCGAAGGTTGTGGGTTCGATCCCCGCCAGGCGCACCATTAACGCATGAACGAAGATCAAAAAACGACAGCGGCACTGCGACTTTTTGAACTGCCGATCAAGAAAATTCCCACGCGGTTCCTACGCATGTTCGCATACATCGTCAAACGCCCCTTGGAAAGTATCATCGGGTTCCGGCGGATGAATGAGATCTATGCGAACGTCTACCGTATGCCGGAAACCATCCCCTTTTGTGATCGTTCGCTCCTCGGTCTGGGCGTCAAAGTCTCGTACAACGAAGAAGAACTGCTCGCCCGCATCCCCAAGGAAGGGCCTGTCGTCGTTGTCGCGAACCATCCGTTCGGCGGCATTGAAGGCATCATCCTGCTGGCGCTGGTCAAGCGCGTCCGCCCGGATGTCAAAGCCATGGCGAACTACCTCCTCGGGAGGATTCCCGAAATGCGCGAACTCTTCATTTTCGTTGACCCTTTTGGTTCGAAAAATGCCGCGCGCGTCAACATGCGTCCGATTAAAGAGTCGATTTCCTGGCTCAAGGACAATCACCTGCTGATCGTCTTTCCCGCAGGTGAAGTCTCCAGCTTCCGCCGCAAAAATATGCGCATCTGCGATCCGGCCTGGAGCGCGACCATCGCCGCCTTTGTCCGCAAATCCAACGCGACGGTTGTACCCATGTATTTCCCGGGCCGCAATTCGCTGCTTTTCTGTTTTATCGGTTTGATCCATCCGATCTTGCGCACCATCATGCTTCCGCGCCAGCTCGTGAACAAAAAGGGCCGCACGCTGCCCGTTCGCATCGGGCTTCCGATTCCCCCGAAACAGTGGGAACCCTTCTCGACCGACGACGTGCACCTCATCACCTACCTGCGCTTCCGCACCTACCTGCAGGCTGAACGCGAGACGCACCGCACACGCCGCTTCATCTCCTTCCATCCGCCCATGATGCCGCCAGATCCGATCATCGCACCGATCTCGCCCGATCTGATGGCCAAGGAAATCACAGCCCTTCCGGAAGAAAATATTCTGGTACGCGCGGGGGACTTCATTGTCTTTATCGCGACGCCGAAGCAGATCCCCGGCTGCCTCAAGGAGATCGGCCGCCTGCGCGAAATCACCTTCCGCTCGGTCGGCGAAGGCACGGGCAACGAGATCGACCTCGATTCGTTCGACACCTACTACCTGCACCTCGTGATGTGGAATGCGGAGCGCCAGGAAATCGCGGGCTCCTACCGTCTGGGCTTGACAGACGAGATTATCGAAGAGCACGGCGTGAAAGGTCTCTACACGCGGACACTCTTCAAGTTCAACAACAAACTGGTTGAGAAGCTGCCGCCCATGATCGAAATGGGGCGTTCCTTTATCCGCATCGAATACCAGAAGGCCTATACCTCGCTCTTCCTGCTCTGGCGCGGCATTGCCATGTTCATCGTACGCAATCCGCGTTACCGCGTCCTCTTCGGCCCCGTCAGCATCACGAATGAATATCGCGAAGCCTCGCGCTGCATGATTCTGGCCTCCATGCGCCAGACCTGTATGGACGAAGAACTCGCTCCGCTCGTGAAGCCGAAATTCCCGCCGCATCCGCCGCGCCGCGCGGAGTGGTGCCAGAAGGAGTATCGCGATCTGCTGAACGACATCGAGAACGTCGCGGATTACGTCGCGGAAATCGAACCCGATGGCAAAGATATCCCCGTGCTGCTGCGCCAATACCTGAAACTCGGCGGACGCCTGCTCGCTTTTAACGTTGACCCTGATTTCAGCTCGGTCGTTGACGGTCTGATCGTGGTCGATCTGGCCCGCACACCGCTGAAGACCTTGCGCCGCTACATGGGCAACGATGCCGACTCCTATCTGAAGTCCCACGGCATCACAGAGGAAGCGGAAGGCAAAGCGGAATCCTAAGCGTAGGAACGGGTTTAGACATGCTAACCCATCTTTCAGTCAAAAATCTCGCGATTGTCGAAGAGGCTGTGGTCAACTTCGATGCCGGCCTGACGATCATCACCGGTGAAACCGGTGCGGGCAAATCCGTGCTCATGGGTGCGCTCAACCTCGTGCTCGGCGAACGCGCCGATAAATCCGCGATCCGCGAAGGTGCGGCTGAAGCCTCCGTCGAAGCGATTTTTTCACTGGCCGACACGCGCACCATTGATCAGGCGCTCGAAGCGAGCGGCCTGCCCTGCTGCGAAGAGAACATGCTCATCATCCGCCGCACCATCTCCGCCACAGGCGCGGGACGCTGTTTGATCAACGACACCGCCGCCACGGCGCAGACCCTGCGCAAGCTCGGCGCGAACCTGATTGATATCCATGGCCCTTACGACCACCAATCGCTGCTGGAGAGCGAATTTCAGCGCACTGTGCTCGACGCCTACGGACATACTGCCAGTCAACGCGATGCCTACCGTGAAGTCTGGAACCAACGCGAAGCGCTCCGCCATCAGCTCAGCGCGTTGCAAGGCGACAGCACGAACGTCTCGGAAGAGATCGACCGCCTCCAATTTATCGTCGACGAAATCAACCAAGCCGCTCTCAGCGAAGAGGATGAAGATCAACTCGTCCAGCAGCACGCGGAGGCGGCCAACGCGGAACAGATTCTCGCCGAGGGCGCGGTTATCACTAACCTTCTAAACGCCGATGAGAATGCCGCCTTTGATCAGCTCGCCACGGTGCAAGTCCGTCTGAGCGAACTGGCTCGCGTTCTTCCTGAAGCCGCTGAGTGGAAGCAGGAAGCGACGTCGATCGCCGCGCAGATCCAGGACTTAGTCCGCTCGATTGACGACCGTCTGAGCAACATCGAATCCGATCCCGAGCGTTTGCAGGTTCTCGAAGACCGCATGGCGCTGGTGCAGAAGCTGAAGCGCAAATATGGCGGTTCCGTCTGCGCGGTTCTCGAAACCGCGCAGAAGCATGCGCAGCGGTTGCACGATCTGACCACGCGCACGGAACAGATCGACACGCTGACCGCCGCCATTGCCGCCGCAACGTGCGACCTAAAGGCACACGCGCAAAACCTGACTGTGGCACGCGCCGCGGCTGCCACCAAACTCGCGAAGGCCATCACCGCGGAGCTGCGCGACCTCGGGTTCCTCAAGTCGGGATTTTCCGTTGACCTCACGCCGATCGAACCCGAGCCGCACGGCGCGGATGACATCTCCTTTGGCTTTGCGCCGAATCCCGGCGAACCCATGCGGCCGCTGAAGGCCATTGCCTCCAGCGGTGAAATCGCGCGCGTCATGTTGGCTGTCAAGGCTGTGCTGGCGGACCACGACAGCATTCCGGTGCTGGTCTTTGATGAAATCGACGCCAATATCGGGGGTGAAGTCGGTCGCGCCGTCGGCCAGAAGCTGCGCCGCGTCGCACGCTCCCATCAAGTGATTTCGATTACGCACCTGCCGCAGTCTGCGGTCTATGGTCATCACCATTTCGTCGTGCGCAAAGACATGGCCAAAGGCCGCACGCGCACGCAGATCACCCGGCTCGATGAAACCGGGCGCATCGATGAGATTGCCCGCATGCTGGGCGGCAAAGGGCTCACCAGCGTCATCGAAAGCCATGCGCGCGAACTGCTCGCCAGCGCTGTTTCTGAAAAATGACCGCGCTACAACGTAAACAATGGGGCCAGCTGTTCGCCCTCACTCTCGTCCACGGCGTCGCAGATACCTATGTCGGTTTGATCGCGCCCATTCTCGTTCCGCTTGCCAAGCACTATGCAGTCTCGCTGCCCTCGCTGATCTTTATCACCACGCTGATGGCCTTTTCTGCGAATGCCTTTCAGATTCTCTTCGGCCATCTGAGCAACCGCTCAAGAGCGCCCCATCTGCTGTGCGGCGGCGTCCTGACCGCAGGCCTCGCCGTGCTGGTCGTGCTGCTGCCCTGTACAGGACCGATCAGCATTGTCTGGATGGCGCTGATGGTCTTTATCGCGGGTATCGGCGTGGCGGCGGTCCATCCTGAGGGCTTCCGCGCGATTCACGGCTTGACGGAAATTCCCGCTGCGCTGACGACCTCGATCTTCATGGTCTCCGGATTTCTGGGTTTTGCGGCAGGCGCCCTGCTTGCCTCGACCATCACCCAGTTCTGCGGACTTCAAGCCATTGCCTGGCTCTACCTGATGGCCCCGCTGGCCGCGATCCCGCTCTATCTGACGCGTCTGCGCCTGCCCATGGACACCGACACGCACAGAACGCCGCAGAACAAGGAAGACACCATTCCCAGCGTGCCTTATCTGCCGCTCTTTGTGGTCGCCAGCCTGGTCGCGTTCTGTTCCCAGACGCAGGCCACGCTGCTGCCCTCCTACCTTCACAAGGAAGTAGGATACTCGCTCTGGTTCAGCGGACTCTCCTTTACCCTGTTCGGCATCGGCGGAGGAATCGGCTCCATTACCTGGAGCGCGCTGGCCAACCGCATCGGCCACCTGAAAATCCTGAAGGCCGCCACCCTGCTCGGCGCGCCCTTGACCTTGCTCTACCTGCTCTGGGCGCCGCACAGCGCCTGGGCCGCGGCCTTCCTGATGTTTACAGCCTTCTTTATCTACGCGAGCTTCCCCTTCTGCATGACGCTGGCACGCTACGCCCATTCATCGCTCCGTTTCGGACAGCGCATGGGCTTTATCAGCGGCGGCTCCTGGGGCATAGCCGCTGTGTTGCTCTGGTGCCTGGGACCGCTCACGACGAAAATCGGGATCGGTCCCCTGCTCCATCTGATCTGGGTCGGCTACGCCCTTGCGGCGATTATCGCCTTTATTGCTTTTCGCAGGGCGAGAACTGCACCCGCACAAACCCCTCCTGAGCCGGCTTCGTAAAGACGAGACCGATGCGGGTGAACTTCACCTTGTGATCGTCGATCGCCTCCGTCGTCACCGTGTAAGGCGCGGAAGCCTCGATCGTCGCGCGCACCGTGGATTTACCCATGGTGAAGAGTATGGTTTTGTCATCGACCTGTTTGAAGGTGCCACGCGTAATCAGGACCCCCTCAAACGCGCTGGCTTCCGTATACGCGAAGGTGTCTTCGATCTTCACATTCTTCGCCACATGATCGAAGGTGTAGCTCCGTTCCAGCTTGCTCAGCTGCGGAACCGCATACGCGGCGCGCATGTCGATCACCATGCGATCCTGCGCATCGCTGGTTTCGCAAGTGATCACCTTAGGCTTGATTTTGTGTGCCTCCAGCTGTTCCTTGCCCGCAACCACCGGTACCGGATGACCATGCGCATTCAAGATCGGATGCGTGTAGCGTTTGCTGCTGAAGGTCTCGGCAATATAGATCGCAGGACCTCCGGGATCGCCGCACGGCTGGTCCGTGTTGCAGATAATCACGTATGAGCCGATATCGTTATGACTGTGATTGCCATTGCCGCCAGCCTTGATCGCTGCGGAAAAAGTCATATCCTTTGACCGTGAAATCAGTACCGTGGCTGCATGAAAGTACGACGCATACGGGCTTTCCTTAGGCGGCGTCGCCATCGTGATGGGCTTGGCAACCGAGAAGGGAATGATCTGTTTCGCGCCGGTGAAGAAGAGCGGCGCAGTCAAAGGCTCGCTGGCATACACCGTTGTGTTGGGCAAGTTCAACCCCATCACCTGATTGCAGTACTCGACCAGTTGCTGGTTGGGCCGAGCACCAAAGCCGCAATCGCCCAGCGCGGGTGAAAGCCGGTCGAGGGTCTGGATGCGCAGACCGTAGAGCATCACCTGGATCACCTTCGGATCGTTCAGCAGTTCGACCTGACCGCGCGTCGCCTGCCAGATGATCTCGCGCATGCCCAGATAATTCGAGAACCCGTAGTTCCAGTACCCCGTGCCTTCTACACAGTAACCATCAGCGGGGAAACCCTCAAAATAGCGCTTCGCCATGTTCATGGCCGCGGAGGCGATCTCCGCGCGAAAGACCTTGTCCGGATGGACAGCCAAGACCGTACCCACCACGCCGTTCCAGCAGACGGAATTCCAGTTGTGCTCGCACGTCGTCCACCACTCGCTGGAGCGGCCGCGCGCATCAAGAACCAGCGCTTTTTTGATCGGCTTGAAAATGCGCAGATCGAGCTCTGCCATCACCTTGGCGCGCAATTCGGCCGGTACTTTATCGCCGAGAATGCAGAGCGAGTCGGCCAACGTAAAGGCAAAGGCGGAGGAATTCAGGTCAATCGAAAAGCCCTTGCGCAGATAGTTTTTCATGTTGGCATCGTGCGCGGGGAGCGTCCACGTATCCGTGCAATAGGCATCCAGCGCATTCAGGATGTAGGGCAGAAAGCGTCCCTTGTTTTCCACGCATTCAGCCAGCACGCAGGTCATCAGCACCGACTGCCTACGCCATATCATCTTCTGTCCGACATTGCGATCCCCTGTCTTGAAAAAGAGTTCATAATCCTCATTGACCCAGGGCGACAGCGGTTTCGCGATGATGTCGTTCGCCTGTTTGACTGTCTCTTTGTAGCGATTCTGGAACGCCGCGGAATCGCAGAGCGTGCGATTCGCCAGCGGCACGCCAAACCCCTGCGGCTGTTCCGGCAGCGTCCGCAGAAACATAACCACCAGATCGCGGTCGACCAGCGACTTCCCCGCAGGTGCACTCCACCCGATCGCGCCAGTGATCATGATCCCAGCCCACACGACAATGACCCATCTCTTCATATATCCCCCTTGTTGTTCCTTACTGTTAATCAATCGGTTTTCCACAGTCCCTTATTTCACCGCCGGAATCTCACACATCGCAGGCACGAACGCGCGCACGCCGCTGATGAAGGTGAAATGCGCCTTGTGCAGCTTGTGGCTCTGCCCGCTCATGATCAGATAATAGCGATGCTGCCGCGCGATTTCCGGCACATACGGCGCAGTCGCCGACATCTGTTTGACGCCATCGACCCACCAGGTGACCGTCTGCGATTTCGGATCGTAGCTCGCGCCAAACGTATGTTTCTTGCTGCGGTCAAGCGGCTCCTTGCGCACATTGTTCGGATTCTGAATATGCTTATACTTAGGCCAGTGTCCTTCGCTGCTGTGCACAGTGCCCGTCAGACCAGGACCGAAACCGCCCTCATCCACATCCAGCTCCATGAAGCGCTGGAATCCCTTCGGATCGGTCGGCAGACGATCCTCCTGCCGTCCGTTATGCTCAAACGGCATGAGCCAGACCGCTGGCCAGTGATCCGGATCGTTCGCTGAGACCCACGTATCGAACTCAACATAAAAGCCGTCCTTACCCGGCAGCAGCGGCAAAGCGCCCGGTTGCTTCAAATCGCGCGGCGCGCTCACGAGATCGCCGCCCAGCTTGAGCGCCAGCACGCCATCGATCATGACGTAGTGATCGAGGCTTGGCGGCTTCGCGTTGTACCACTGTCCGCTGAACCACTTGAAGTTTCCTGTTTTCTCACCCGTGATGTCGGCCACAGTCGGACGTTCGTTGATGATACACTTCACATAGCCGAGCTCAGCCGCGCCCGGAGGCACCTGCACGCTTGCGCACCCGCTGACCATCATTGCCAGCGCGCTGCACAGCGCGGAAAATCCTGCATGCTTTTTCATTGCTATCCTTTGTTTTACCGTGTTGTCGTTTACGTAAAAAACGGAAAGAGCCACGCGACCTCTTCGGGCGTCGGCTGCAGACCATATTCGCTGCACTCATACGCCTCGGCGTGCTGCACCGCAGCGCCGCGTTCCGCACCGTAAGCCGCTATCAGCTGCTCCCTGAAACGTTGCGCATCAAAGACCTTGCGCGGCGCAACCCAATGTTTCTCAATAAAGGCCTTGCGCCCCTCCAAATCAGCGGGAATCGGTTCTGTCAGCCGCAGATCAAAATACAGCCATTCGAAGAATTGCGATGTGTGACAGCAGAGCGCCTCGAGCAGTTGATCCATCTCGCTGTCGACACCCACGACAATGTCCGGCCGCAGCGGAGACGGGGACGTGAAGCCATCGCGCAGAAAATAGATTGCGGGCGTGTTGCTTGCAATCGGCGTCTCGGGACACCACAGCGGCACGCCCAGCAGATACGCTGCATCCATGACCAGCGTTCCGACCGCGCGATGATCCGCATGGTAATCGCAGGTGCGGTGCGTGAAGATCAGATGCGGATTGAAGGTGCGGACCAGCCGCGTCACCACCTGGCGCAACGCGATGGAGGCGGTCAGTTCACAGTCGTGATTTTCAGAGAAGACCTGATATTCGGCAATGCCCAGCACCTCTTTCACCTGCTGTGTCTCAATGAGGCGGCGTGCAGCCAGTGCTTCAGAGGTCATGCGATGATGGCCCCGGTCGCCGTTCGACAGCGAAACGAACTTCACCGTTGCGCCGGCCTTGACATACTTCAGCGCCAGACCGCCGCCCGTCAGGTCAGGATCATCAGGATGCGCACCAATAATCAGTATGCGCAAATCGCTCGGTTGAATCATAAGGCTCCCTCCTTCGTCAGCCGCGTTCCATCTTCCCCGAGAACGCTACATTGCCCGCTTCTGGCCGACGCATAGATCGCCTCGATCACGCGCACGGCACGCAGAGCCGAAACGCCATCGATACCGAAAGTTCCCTTGCCGCGGCAGGCCTGCATGAAATCGCGGAAGCAGGCCGCATGCAGCGCTGGCGTCATGGCGCTCGCGGGATTGCCTGCACCGAGCGCACCGTGAGTCGCGCTGAACCGCGCGCGAATCTGCGCATCCTCGGGCCGTTCATCCTGAAAGACATAGAGGCTCAAGGCGTCATCCACCATGATCACCGAGCCCTTGGTACCCGTGATCTCCAGCCGTTTCGATTGTCCGGGCCACGACGCGGTTGTGCCATAGATCATGCCGATTGCACCGCCTTTGAACCGCAGCACGGCCGAGGCCGTGTCCTCGGCCTCAATGCCCGGATGCCCCAGCGACGAGATCAACCCGCAAACAGACTCCACGGGCGGCATCAGATCGCACAGCAGATCCACCATGTGGATCGCCTGGTTCATCAGCGCGCCGCCGCCATCCAGCGCCAGCTTGCCGTGCCAGGGCGACTCGGAGTAATAGGCCTGATCGCGCCACCAGGGCACATAAATCGCCGCAGAGGTGATCGTGCCGAAACGTCCCTCCTGCAGCGCCTGACGGATCGGCGCCAGCACAGGCTGATAGCGCAATTGAAATGTACATCCGAGCTGCGTGCCGGCTGCGCGATGCGCATCGATCAGCGTCTGACAGCGCGCCACGGAGATCTCCAGCGGCTTTTCGCAGAGGGCATGCTTGCCATGGTGCGCCGCGCAGAGGGCGGCTTCCAGATGCAACCCCGAAGGCGTTGCCACAATCAGCGCATCTACATCCGGACGGGCGACCATGGTGGCCAGATCGCAACAGGCGTCACAACCATATTTCGCAGCAAACTGCTGCGCACGTTCATGTTGACGGGAGGTTACAGCCACCAGTTTGGCACCCTCTACGCACGCCACGGCACGCGCATGAAAATCCGCGATCATCCCCGTCCCGACAAGTGCAAAACCAAAAGGTCGTTCCATGGTCTCTCCCTCTTCCCAGCATACCGCACGGCGCCCCATCCCCCTGCACAGGCGTGCCGTTGTGCCATTTTTTAAAAGGATACCATCTCACGCCTGCGGTGTCTATTTCGTTATAACCAGTCCGGGCAAAAAGAAGTCGCATCCAGCACCACACATCGGAAAAATTAAAAAGCCCCGAAGGCAGGCGCGGGTATTCACCGCGCTCCATTCAGGGCTTCGCTAACCATGTGCTGCAGCGGCCGCAACTCAACCGTACGAGCAGCAGTAATCCGTCACCGACAGGACCTTCATACTGAATTTCGACTGTGCGGGAACCGCAAACGACTCGTCTGCCTTGATACGCTTCCAGGTCGTTTCACCGGGCAACAGGACATCCAACTCGCCGGCCAGAATCTCCATCAGCTCCTTCGCCTCGGTTCCGAAGGTGTATTCACCGGGCAGCATGATGCCCAGCGTCTTCTTGCTGCCATCCGCGAACAGGACCGTACGGCTGGTAACCTTTCCCTCAGAATAAACATTGGCTTTCTTAACGACTGTGACATTTTCAAATGCGTGCATGGTGCTCCTTCGTGTTGATCATCCGTGTTGGCCGTACAGCATAAAATAATGGCCGGAGAGACGCAAGCGGCATTTGCGTAACACCCGCATTTGGCGTATACTGGCATCCACTGCTGCACGATGCAGTCCACTCCAGTGAGGTATTTATGCAAAAGAACGCGTTGGGTCGAAGAGGGTTTTTATCCGTCGTCAGTCAAGCAACCGCCTGCACAGCCATCGGGTGCTGCCTCTGCGAAGAGGTCTGTGCCGCAGAAACGGCAGCGGGCATCGCCGCAGGCGATATCAGTCTGGATGCTGTCTGCGGCATCTACTGCGGAGCGTGTCCCGCCTTACTCGCCAGCCGCACAGCCAAGACGCCGGCAGAAGCCAAATGCCTGGGGTGCCGCAGCAAAAAGAAAAAGCCCAGCTACGCGTCGAAATGCGACGTGCGCGCATGCGCCAAAGCCAAGAACCTGGAATCATGCGGTCTCTGCAAACACTATCCCTGCAAGAAAATCAAAGCCTTCTTCAATGAGACGCCCAAATACGGCCTGCGTGAAAAATACTTGAATACGGTCCGCGACAAAGGTCTCGCCGCATGGCGCGATGAAATGAAGACGCGCTGGAGCTGTAAGAAATGCGGC
Organism: uncultured Akkermansia sp.; assembly: GCA_964567125.1. GTDB lineage: Bacteria > Verrucomicrobiota > Kiritimatiellia > RFP12 > UBA1067 > CAZMLC01. The sequence continues at coordinate 557 of CAZMLC010000043.1, read as the reverse complement.
GCTGCATTCGGCTATGGCATGACCACCTGTAAAAGCTGCGGCGAGAAAATCTGGTCAGACGCCGAAGAGTTCGCCGCATTCAAAGCACAAAAAAGCGCCGCGAAACAAACCGCTGGCGCAGTGTAAGCAGGAACGCGCGTCGGCCGTTGCACCGACCGCGCGCGTGCAATCTTAGTGCGTCATATCCGCCAGGGCGCGCGCCAACTGATCCGGGCACGACGTCCCATTGCGACACTTGATCCCTTTGAGACGCGCGATCACCTCATCCGCCTTGCAGCCCACCACAAGCCGCGCAATACCCTGCGCATTGCCCACGCAGCCGCCATAAAAGCGGCAGGCGGTCACAATACCATCTTCGACCTCGATATCAATGCGCGAGGCACATGTTCCCTGTGTTGTGTAACTCTTGATCATACCGAATTCCTTTTAACGCATCTCAACCCGACAAAAACAGATAAACAAAAAAGCCCCGCGCATCCGCACGAGGCTTTTATCGTTTCATAAATGGTAGCGGGAGCTGGATTTGAACCAACGACCTTCAGGTTATGAGCCTGACG
>CAZMLC010000042.1:21120-24239 GCA_964567125.1 uncultured Akkermansia sp. | reverse complement strand
GTGGGTGACGGGCAGCAATGATTTCGCCTTCCCCTTCAGCGCTCTGCAGAAGAGCTATCGGCTGCTGAACGTCCCCTCGACGCTCTGCATCCGCCTGCGCATGCCGCATGGGCACAACGGACCCGGTGAGAATCCCGCCGAGATCCTCGCCTTTGCCGAGCACGTGCTGCATCAGGCACCGGCTCTACCCACGGTCTCTGCACCGACGTTGGCGGGCACGGTTGCCAGCATTCGCGTGACCACGTCAGCCCCCTTTACCGCGCAGCTAAACTACACGACCAACAGTGGCGTGTGGAAGGCGCGCGACTGGAAGGCTGTCCCTGCCGAGGTGCGCAACGCGGAGGTGCGCGCGACGCTTCCAGCGAATACGACGACCTTCTATTTTAACGTTGTGACGACCAACGATATGGTCGTGAGCAGCGAGCACATGGAACGCTTGTAATCGCCCGCCCAGGTAATGTCAAAAGGAAAACGCCGTGCAACGGTTTTTCCTTGTCCGTGAAGCGGAATCGGTGGTGTCGCCAGTCTTGTTGCTTCCATGCTGCATGCGCATAAAGTCAGCGCATGATGTCCAACAGCTGCGAAAATAATTGCATAAAAAAAATTGTAATCGGCACTCTTTCTGCGTATGATGGAACCCGAAATTAAAAAGCAGAGTCTACACTATGGATGTAAAAGGTCATACAGAATTGAGTCTATTTTCAGGGTTACGCGGTTTCCAGCGGGCGTTTTTTGTAACATTAAATACGCATCGCAATTGTGCATTGTTTGGTTCTGTTGTGGACGGAAAGATGACGTTAAATGCGCATGGAAAAATTGCGCATGAACAGTGGATTAAAAGCGCCGGCGAGCATGCATCGCTTCAGTTGGGCGATTTTATTGTCATGCCCAATCACGTGCACGGTATTATCCGGCTGAAGGATAATGCGCCCTTGCCGAAAACCGATGCCCGCCCCGTGTCGCGCGTGCGTTCAGAGGATCGCGAAGTCGCACGGTTTGTCGAAAAGGTCGTCGCGGACTATAAGAAAAAGGTGAGCCGCGGCGTCAATGCGCTGAACGGTACGCGGAGCAAGCCCGTCTGGCATCGCGATTACTGGGATGTCTCCATCCACGATCAGCGGACATTAACCTGTATTTGCCACTACATCCGTTTTAATCCCCAGAATTACGATGTGGTCATACAGGGCAAGAACGTGCGGTGTCTTGGCAATGTCGACCTCTTGCGGCAACCGAAGGTGGGGTTCCTGGCCTCAAAAGGAACGGATCGTCCGCACGGGTTGCTCTATTTGCGTCAAGAGGAGGTCATTCTCTCGGCGTTTGCTTCGCCGATGGAACGCCAGGTCTTCAGCGCGGCCTTGAAAAATAAACGTCCGATGGTCTGGGTGAAACCGCTTTCCGCGGAACGGGGAATCCATTCAAGCGCGATCCAGCATGCGATCTCGGAAGGCCGCTTGCTGGTCGTCTCGCCGTTTCATTGCGTGCCCGAGCGCTCCTATATGCGGCGTGCAGCATGGTGCAATCAATACGTGTTATCACAGTGTAATCGCTTGGTTGTCGGCAATCTCAAGCCGGACGGCTTGCTGGCGTGTGTTTTGTCGGAGGCGCATCCGGACTTGCAGATCAATTGCATGGACGAAGGCGAATAGCGCGCAAGGGTGGTGCAGAGGAGGAAGGTATATGCGGAATTGGGTGTGTGGAGTGGCTGCGCTGTGCGCAGTCACAGTGCAGGCTGTCGATTTTACGTTAATGGAGACGTCGATCGCGATTCGCGAAAAAGGGCTCGATCCTCTTTCAGCCTTTTATCCTCAGTTGAATGTTGCCGGACGCACGGTGAAGCCGACGCAGGTGCGCGTCAATGGCCAGACCGCGCACCTGACGTATGCCCAGGAGGGCAGCGCACGGTTGACGGTGAATGACGCATGCATCGCCTTTTCGTTTGAGCAGGTTCCCGCAGGATTAAAGGAAACGGTCTTTGAACTGTTGATTCCTCTGTCCTATGCCGAGGGCTGCCGTTGGACGATCAAGGATAAATCAGGGACCTTCCCCGCAGTGAAGAATGGCGTCAAACTCTATCAGGGCAATGCAGGGGATTTCAGCGTGCAATCCGCCGGCGGTGCACGCATGACGATCCTGATGCCCGAGACCTATTCGTGGCAGGAACTGCAAGATAATCGCGAGTGGAACTGGGATACGTTTGAAGTGAAAATCACGACGCCGTACAATCCCGACAAGAAGGTGATTACGCTGCCTTTTGGCGCTTCAGCTGCGGAACTGGAGCAGAAACGCCAGCGCGTGGAGTCCGCGGTGATGGCCTCAGTGGAAAAGAAACAGGCTCAGAAAGTCGCGGTCTGCTCCGCTTCGCTGACCGACAAGGGCGTGACGCTGGCCTGCGGCTCCATGGGCACGTTTGAGCTGGCCTATCCGGCTTTCTTTGCCGGCTCCGAAAAACTGGTTCCTGTGGAGACCTCGATCCAAGGATCAAAGGCTGTGCTGCTCTATAAGAATGAGGGCCGCGTCGAACTCGATCTGACGACCAAGCGCTGCGCGTGGCAGCTCGTGCGCCTGCCACAGGGCGCCCAGCATATCGGCACCGAGATGTTTATTCCGTTCACCTTCTGCGGCACGGGCACATGGCGCGTGGACAGCAAGGAGGGACCTTTCCCCAAAGAGAAGAAGCCCGGCGGCAAGCTCTTCCAGGGACATGGCCAGGAGGTGACGCTGATTGACGTCAATCAGGAGCAGCTGAACCTGAAGTTTCCGCAGTACTCCTTTCTGGAAGTGCAGGACAATCGCGAGTGGAACTGGAGTATCTTTCTGCTGTCAGTCAAGATTCCCTGCACGCCTGACCTAACTTGCGTGGAGATTCCCTTTAGCGTGGATGTGTCGCGTTTTCAGCAGGTGGTTCTGGTCGATGCCTTCGGACAGGTCAGTCGCAGCTTTCCGGATAAGATCGCTTCCGAAGCGGATCTGAAGCAGGATGCGCAGATCGAAGCGGACTACTATCAGAAACTTCCGGCGATGCCCTATGCGCGCAACAGCTACGGCGGTCTGGCCGGCAGCGGCAAGAAATTCGGATTGCGCGCAACAGGGTTCTTCCATGTGCAGAAGCTGAAGTCAGG
>CAZMLC010000042.1:19346-21020 GCA_964567125.1 uncultured Akkermansia sp. | reverse complement strand
CGCGCATCTGGCCCGTCTGGTGGAGCGCGTGAAACGCCTCGGGTTCAACTCAGTCGGCGCCTTTACGGGGAATCAGGAGATTTTCACCGAATTGAAATTCCCGATGGTCGCGACGCTGCCGCTCAGCGAGTGGCAATTCGTCAAACCCGTGCCCGGCGTGCGCGGTGTCTTCGATCCGTTTGAAAAAAGCTGTGCGCAGAAGATGGATCAGCTCTTCCGTGAAAAGGTCGCGCCTGTGGCCAAGGAGCCGCTGCTGATCGGCTATTTTCTGGCCAACGAACAGGGCTTTGAGGATATTCCGCGCGCGATTCCGCAGTTGACCGGCGGTGAAGCGTGTAAGAAGGTCCTCGTGGAGCTGCTGCGCGCAAAGTATGCGACTATTTCAGCCTTCAATACGGCGTGGGGCATGGAGGCAGCAACCTTTGATGAGCTTGAGAAACGCGGACTTCCTGTGACCACGCAGGCGGCGTTTGCCGATATGCAGAGCTACACCGAGCGCTTCCTTGAGGCCTATTTCAAACTGGTCGCAACCACCTTCCGCCGCTATGATCCGCATCACATGCTGATCGGCAACCGGTGGCAGCCGGGAACCGCGAACAGCGAGGCGCTCTGCCGCATTGCCGGGCAATATCTGGATGTGATCAGCGTCAATTATTACTGCGCCGGTATCGATAAGGCCTTTATCGAACGCGTCTACCGCTGGTCCGGACAGCTGCCGCAGTTCTGGAGCGAGTTCTATTACACTGCGGAAAAGGAGAGCAATGCAGGCCCCAGCAATACCGACCTGCCGACGCAAACGCTGCGCGGACAGGCCTACCGGTATTACGTGGAACAGGCGGCATCGCTCGGCTTTGTGGTCGGCATCGAGTGGTTCACGCTGATTGATCAGGCGGCGACAGGACGCTTCTTCGAAGGGTTGAACGGCGAACGCGCCAATACAGGACTCTTCAACGTGGCGGATCGTCCCTATCGTGATCTTTTCACCGAGATGAGTCAGGCGCATGCCGCGCTCTACGATGTCTGGCTGGCCGGTCGCACGCCGTTTCAGATCAATGAACCGCGCTTCATGTCGAATGCGCAGGCGACAAAAACCGTCACCGCAGGTCTGGCGACGGCGCCGATTACGCTGAACGGTCAGCTGGAAGGCTGGCCTGGGCGTCCGCCGGAACGTATCAGCGCCAGCCGCATCACGTCGGGTCGCGAAATTCAGGGATTTGAAGGCTCGTTCAAGGTCGCCTGGGATGCGCGCAACCTCTACGTCCTCGTGCAGGTCAGCGACGCGACGCCGATGTGCAATGACAAGGATCCGGCAAGCTACTGGAATGGCGATTGCGTGGAACTCTTTATCGGCACGGAGAAGGTCGAGGAGGGCGGGGCGCTGCGTTTCAGCGACCGTCATATTCTCATCAGCGCGGCCGCGGCGGATCGGACTTATGTCATCAATGCTGCGCAGCAGCCCGCACTCGAGACCGTCGTGGTGCGGAATGTTGATAACGCAGGCTATACGCTGGAAGTGGCGCTTCCCTGGACGCTGCTCGGCCTCACGCCGAAAGAAAACAGCGTGTTGCTTTTCGACCTCGGGATCGACAACGGCGACACCAGCAAAGGCCGCACAGCCCAGATCATGTGGAACGGCAGCGCGCGCAACTCCTCGGATCGCGGCGCCTGGGGCCG
>CAZMLC010000042.1:9425-19246 GCA_964567125.1 uncultured Akkermansia sp. | reverse complement strand
TTCATGTTGTCCGCGATTTCGCCATCGTGGTCGATCATCTTTGAACCGTGCGCGGAAATCGCGCAGGGAGCCTGCTCCTGCATCATCCAGCGGATCGCGTCCATGTAATGAACGCCCCAGTTGCCCATCTGCGAGGAGAAGTCGTTATGCCAGCGGAAGAAGTAGGGCGCATAGGTGTACTTGTAGGGACGGAAGGCGCGGGGCCCGAGCCAGGCGTTCCAGTCGAAGCCTGGAGGCGGCGGTACGTCCGGCGATTTGCCGATGCCGTTCGGGAACATGTTGCTGACGCGGATCGCGGCGCCGGCGCGGATGTCGCCGAGGCCTCCCGCGTGCAAAATCTCCGCGAGTTTCAGATAGGAGGGGTTTCCGCGACGGTTGAGGCCGACCGCGGCGATGCGGTTTGTCTCCTGCTGAACCTGCACCATGCGGCGGCCTTCGGCAATGGTGATGGTCAGCGGTTTTTCGCAGTAGACATCCTTGCCCGCATGCATAGCGGCGATACTCTGAATCGCATGCCAATGGTCCGGCGTCGCAATGCAGACCGCGTCGATTTCCGGATCATCGAGCAATCTGCGGTAGTCCGTATAGCGCTTGGGCGGTTTCGCGAATTTTTCCGTCATGTCTGGAAGGCGTGGGCCTAGACGCTGGAGCCAGGCCGGATCGATGCGGCTGTTGTCGCGCTGCAAAAAGGGGTCGTAAATATCGCAGAGCGCCGCGACTTCTACATCGGGCTGTTCCATGAAGAGGCGCAGCAGCTGCGTGCCGCGGTTGCCGATGCCGATAAATCCCATGCGCACCTTATCGTTCGGGCCCACGGTCTTGGCCCAAGTTTGCGCGGTGGCAAGCGTGCTGGCTGCCACAAGGCCGGTCTTTACAAATGTACGACGATTCAACTCCTGTTGCATAAAAATCCTCCATTACAGTCTAGCTGTACAATACTGGATTCCCAATGTCCGCGCAAGCGCGGAATCCGGGGGATGTTAGTCAGATCGCGGCGGATTCGGTGCGTTACAGGGCTATGTCTGGCGCGTGCCAAACGTCGGATGGAAACGTGCGCAAGGCGTGACTAAAATAAGTATAATTTCCTTGTAATTAACATATTACACAATTACACCTCGCGTGGTGACTGTACGGTGCCAAAAAAGCGCAAACCGCGCCTTGAATGTTGGGCAATTCGTGGTATACTTTCCCTATAAAAGGAGTTTGCCATGTTTACACGTCGTAATTTTTTACATGTGGGTTTAGCCGGCGTTGCGCTTTCAGTTATTCCGGGTGTCAGCCGTGCAGCAGGAAAAGCGTTGCCGAAAGTGGCGGTTCAGCTCTATTCCGTAAGAGAGCTGTGCAAAGTAGATCTTGCCGGGACCTTAAAGGCGATTCATGAAATGGGTTATGTCGGTGTCGAGTTGGCCGGATCGTACGGTAAGCCGGCTGCGGAGTGGACCGCATTGCTGAAGGCCAACCATTTGATTGCCAACGGTACGCACACAGGCATCGATACGATCAAGCCGGACAAGCTGGACAAGACGATTGCGGAGTACAAAGCGATCGGCTGCACCTATCTGACGGTTCCCTGGCTGAATGCCGATACTGTCGAGAAGTGGAACGACTACGCCAAGATTTTCAACGCGGCGGTCGCGAAAGTCAAGGCGGCCGGCATGGTGCTCTCGTATCACAACCATCAGCATGAGTTCCGTGAAAAGATCAACGGAACGCGCAAATGGGAGATCTTCTGCAATGCGCTTTCGCCTGAAGTCTGCTTGCAGTTTGATGTGGGCCATATCGTTTCCGCGGGCGAGGATCCTGTCTACTGGCTCAAGAAATACCCGCACCGCATCCCGACCATTCATGCCAAGGAAATTTATCCTGGCCCCGGCGTCCTGGGCAAAGTGCCGGCAGGCAAGGTGGGCGTGAACTGGGAGGAGGTCTTCAAGACAACCGATGCCGACACAACGCAGTGGTATGTTGTGGAAAGCGAAGCGGATCCGAAGTCCCTCGAAAACATCAAGGGCTGTGTCGATTTCCTGAAAGCGAAAGGCCGCGCGTAATACGCGTTGCAGTGTTTGGATGTCCTGATGTGCGGGTGGCGCAAAACAGGGCGTCCGACTGATTCCAGAAAGTACGAAGACATGTTATTTTTTAAGAAAAAGGGGCCTCTTGTTCGCGAACGTAAAGATCATTGTATTTCGCGTTCAAATATCGACCCCGATGCACTCAAAGTTTTATATCGTCTTTCAGGTGCGGGGTATACCGCCTATTTGGTCGGCGGCAGCGTGCGCGACCTGCTCTTAGGGCGGCATCCCAAGGATTTCGATGTGGGCACCGATGCGCGGCCTAACGAAATCCGGCGCATCTTCCGTAACTGTTTTCTCATCGGCCGGCGCTTTCGTTTGGCGCACGTGATCTTCGGCAAGAAGGTCATTGAAACCTCGACGTTCCGCGCGCAACCGCGCGATGTCGGCACGGAGAACGGTTTATATCAGACCGAGGACAATACCTTCGGCACGCCGGAAGAGGATGCCAAGCGCCGCGACTTTACCGTCAATGGCCTTTTTTACGATATCAAGACCTTTTCTGTGATCGACTATGTCGATGGGTTGCGGGATCTTGAGAAAAAGGTGCTGCGCTGTATCGGCGATCCGAATGTACGCTTTCGCGAAGATCCGGTGCGCATGATGCGCGCCGTCAAATTTGCCGCGCGCCTGGGGTTTGAGATCGATCGCACGAGCCGTAAGGCGATTCAAAAACACCATGCGGACATTAAAAATGCGTCGATTCCGCGCGTCTGCGAGGAGGTTTATCGACTCTTTACCTATCGCTCGTCCGCCGTGGCGTTCCGGCTGCTGTGGCAGTTTGAGCTGCTCAGCGATCTACTGCCGGAATTGGCGGCCCATATCGATGGTTCCGGCGGCGAGAAGTCGCGTGTCTGGCGCTATCTTGCCGCGTTTGATGCGGATGCTGCCAACGAGCAGGCGACGAACGGGTTCCGCACTGCGGCGCTCTGCTACGATCTATATTGTGCGCGTCTGGCGGAGTATCAGGCGCGCGAACGTGAGCACGCGCAACACCCACATGGGCATAGCAGTCCTCCGCAACATCTTTCTCACACGGTTGTCGGCTATTTTTCAGAACATCTGAAGATTCCCAAAGTGGCCTTCTTTAAAGCCTGTTCGATTCTGGAAATGCAGCGTCGTTTTGTCGAGATGCCAAAGCGCGGCCGCTCCAATCGCGTGGTTTCGCATCCCGATTTTCTTGAGGCGCTGGCCTTGCGGCGTATCGTGCTGCAGGTCGAAGGCGGCGATCACGCTGTGCTCGAAGCATGGAAGGCGCTGTATGACGAGGCGCGTCATGAACGCCGTCCTGCGCGTTCAGCATCTGCGGATTTTGTGGTTGAAGTTGTGCAAGAAGGCGAAGAGGCGGCGGTTTTCGCGGAGGATGAGGCCTTGGCGCAGAATAATGCACGCAGACGCCGTCCGCGGCGGCATAATCGCGGCCGCATGGCGGATCGTCCGCTTACTGCGCCGCAGACTGAAGACGCTTCAGCTGACCCGCAACCGACAGCTTCTGAATAGAGCTCATCTTGTCCACGAGCAAAATGCCGTTCAGATGGTCGATCTCGTGCTGAACCGCGCGCGCCAGTAACCCGCAGACCGTGTACGTCTGGCGCGTGCCGTCAAGATCCGTATACGTTACGGTCACTTTGTTGGCGCGCGTGATCGGTGCGCTGATTTCCGGAAAGCTGAGGCAGCCCTCTTCATTGCGCTGCTTGCCCTCGCTGGCGAGGATTTCCGGGTTGATCAAAATCATGGGCATGGGAACATCCGCATTCAGCTCGACGCATTCCTTCTTTTCCGCGTCGCGCGGAACATCGATGACGCAGATCCGCACGGTCTTGCCGACCTGTTCAGCAGCCAGCCCAACGCCGTGCGAGGCATACATGGTCTCCAGCATGTCAGCAACAAGCCCCTTGATTTCATCGGTGATCATCCCCACCGGGGTAGCGGGTTTACGTAAAACATCCTGACCGAATTTGACAACCGGATAAATCATGCACGTTCCTCGTCGACGCTTCCTCCGCGCATGCGAATACGGGCGCAGAGCGTGTCGTTTTTCTTTACAGAATAGCGTCTTCCCCTGCGTTTGGCAATGCTAAAGGGGGTGGAAAAAAAGGATGGGTGCGCATTCAGTGCGCCCATTCCCTCATGCCAATAAAAAAGGACAGGGCGTTGCGCCCTGTCCTCTGTGCAGATACAACGCAGGACTATTCATCACTCTCTTCAACGCGATGCTTCGCCGCTTCAGCGATAATTTTCTGCGCAACGTTCGCCGGGACCACGTCGTACCGGTCAAACTGCATGGAGAACGATCCTTGTCCGCCTGTGATGGAGCGCAGTTCGGCGGCATACTTGAAAAGTTCGGCCATCGGCGCTTCCGCTGTGATGACCTGCACACCTTCGTCCGCTTCCATGCCGAGCACGCGTCCGCGCTTGTGGGGCATATCGCCGCTGATGGCCCCCATGAAGGTTTCCGGAATCGTGATCTTCATCTGCATGATCGGTTCGAGCAGGACGGGCTTCGCATTGGACATGCCCTCGCGCAGTGCGCGTGAACCGGCGATCTTGAAGGCGATTTCCGAGGAATCGACATCGTGATAGGAACCGTCATAGATCCGCACCTTGATGTTCTGCACCGGATATCCGGCGACCGACCCTGCGAGCATGCCCTCATGGACGCCCTTCTGGACGGCGGGCATAAAGTTGCCGGGGATGGAACCGCCCACGGTCTCGTTGACGAACCATTCGGTGTCGCCCGCGCGGAGTGGTTCAACCTTGAGGTAGACTTCGCCGAATTGGCCGCGTCCGCCGGACTGCTTCTTGTGGCGGTAATGGCCTTGACCGGCACTGGTCACGGTTTCACGGTAGGGCACCTTGGGCGTGGAGAGCGTGACGTTCACGTTCGATTGCGTGCGCATCAGGTTCACCGCGACGTCAATGTGAACGTCGCCGAGGCCTTTAAGGATAACCTCCTTGGTCTCCGTGTTCTTCTCATAATGCAGCGTCGGGTCCGCGTCGAGGACACGGTGCAGGGCGGTGCTGAGTTTGTCTTCATCAGCCTGGGTCTTGGCTGCGAGCGCCATGAAATAAACCGGTTGCGGAAAGGCGATTTCCGGCATCTTGGTTAGATTCCCGACAGCAGCCAGCGTATTGCCGGTCTTGACGCTCTTGAATTTCGGGATCGCGACGACGTCGCCAGGCAGCGCGGTTGTCACCATGTTTTGCTTTTTGCCGACCAGCGTGAACATGCTGGAGACCGTCTCTTTTGATTCGTTAGCATTGTTCTGCAGCGACATGCCCGTGGTCATGGTCCCACTGATGATGCGGACGTAATTGAGCTGCCCCATAAACGGGTCAATCGAGGTGCGCCAGACCTGCGCGACCAGCGGCGCGGCAGGATCAGCGGGCAGTACTTTTCCCGCGATGTCTGCGAAGACGCGTTCGCCCGGCGCGGGCAGGAGCCGGCAGATGCTCTCAACCAATTCGGTGATGCCAATGCCCTTCAAGGCCTCCACGGTATAAATCGGATGCACGGTGCCTTCATCGATACCGAGATGCAGTCCCTTGCGGATCTCATCAGGCGCAAGCGTGCCCTCGGCAAAGTATTTGTCCATCAGCTTTTCGTCGGTTTCCGCCGCGGCTTCAGCGAGCGCCACATGGATCGACTCAAGATCCGTGGGGAGTTCCTTAGCGTCGAGCAGATTGATGATCGTGTGACCGCCGACCGGCGCCGTGACCGGTGCGCAGTTGTTGCCGAATGCTTCGCGGATCGAAGCCAGCGCCTTTTCAAAGCTGGCGTTTTCCTTGTCGAGTCCTGTGATCACAAAGGCGATGGCCGACAGACCATGCTCGTGGCAAGTCTCCCATGCGCGCCGTGTGCCGACCTGGACGCCGGAAAGGGCGTCAACCGTGATGAGTGCGAAGTCGGCCGCGTGGATCGCGCCGATGACCTGACCATAAAAATCCATGAAGCCGGGGGCATCTGTGAAAACGAGACGGTACGTCGTGTCGCCGACTTTCGTCTCACCGGAAAAGGGTGTTGCAAAAAGGCTGATTTTGCGGGCTTTTTCTTCATCCGTTGTATCGGAAACGCTGGAACCAGTATTGACGAGGCCTAAGCGGTCATTTAAGCCGAGTTTAAAAGCGAGGGCATCGGATAACGTCGTTTTTCCGGTGCCGCTATGTCCAAGAATAACGAAATTGCGAATGTTGGAAACAGATACATCATTCATGTCATGTTCCTCGCTGCTTCATGTTTTTCTGGTAGAGAGTCGAAGCCTAGGACATCAATACCGTACCACAACGCGTGTGAATTTAGATTACAGTTTTAGTATGCTCCGTATAGAAGTGTAAATCAAGTGAAAAATAGCGTACCGTTTTCGTGAAAACGCGTGGCTCAGGCCACGGTTCAGCCGGCCTATTTGCGCGCGAGAAAGAGCGCTTCGGCGTTGTGGCGCGTGACTTCGGCAATGGCCTCGATCGATGTGTTGCGGACCTGCGCGAGACAGGCTGCGACGTGTGGAATAAACGAGGGTTCGTTTTTCTGGCCGCGCAGGGGGACCGGCGCAAGAAAAGGGGAATCTGTCTCGATGAGCAGGCGGTCCGCCGGCACAAACGCGGCGCTTTCGCGCAGCATGTCCGCATTGCGGAAGGTCACGATGCCGCTGAAGCTGATGGCCAGCTGCCGATCGAGCAGGCGCGCCGCAAAGTCGCGGTTGCCCGTGAAACAGTGGACGACACCGCGCAGATTTTTGCCGTGCCAGGGCGTTTCATCGAGCACGCGCAGCGTGGCGTCGTCCGCTTCGCGCGTGTGGATGATAATGGGCCGCTGTTCTTCATCAGCCAGCCGCAGCTGCGCTGCAAAAAGTGCGCATTGGACTTCCGCGGAATCCGGACTGTAGTGGAAGTCGAGGCCGGTCTCGCCGATTGCGCAGACCGGCTGCTGCGCCATCAGCAGACGCAGCGTCGCGAGGAGTGTTTCGCAGTCGGTTTCCTGCGCCTGATCGCGATCAAATCCCAGCGCCAGATGCACCTGATTCGGGAAGGCGGTATGCAACGCAAGTGCGCCGGCATTCAACTCCGCGCTTCCGCCCACAGCGATGATCTGCGTCACGTTCGCCTGCTGCGCGCGGGTCATCTGCGCCATGTGGTCCAGCGAGGATGTGTACGGATAGAAATGGGCGTGTGTGTCAAAAAACATGGGAAAATCGTGTTAGTCTGGGTAGTCCGATGCGTGCATCAGGCTGCCGCTATTCAACAATAACATCGTGGTGATCTTTGTGCGCCGTGACAAGCCAGTGCGGCATGGGCGGCGGCACGCGCTGCGTGGTGGCAGCCGTGAAGCCTGCCTCAACCAGCCAGCCCTTCAGTTCATCGTCTGAGAAGACCCAGCCGTTTTGCGTGGTCAGCGCCATGTTGACGGCAAAGAGCGCGGAGAAGGTCGGCGCCGTGTGGGTGCCGTCCGTCATCATGTCGAGCACGAAGATCTTGCCGTTCGGCCGCAATGCTGCGCAGGCGCGCGTAAGGATGCTGACGATCTGTTCAGGGGACTCCTGATGCAAGGCGCCGAAGATGGTCACCGCGTCGTAGGCGCCCTCTTCGTAGGTGTCGACATGGTAATCGCCGGCACGGCAGACCACGCGGTCCGCCACGTTGGTCGTGGCAACCAGACGGGCTGCCACGGAGGAGACGCCGGGAAGGTCAATGGAGACGCAGGAAAGACCAGGGTTCGCCTGCGCCATGAGCACGGCATAGGTGCCGGGACCTCCCGCCAGATCGAGCACGCGCGTACAGCCCGACAGGTCGAGCATGGGGATAACCATGCGTCCAATGCCGAGCGCCCGTCCGTGCATGGAGAGGACAAAGCGTTCCGTGCGCGCCGGATCATCGCCCAGATGAATCGCGGGCTGTTCAACGGGCGCGCCTGTGCGAACCAGCTCCGCAGCGCGTCCCCAGGCCGGATAGACGTCGCGGTTATAACGGATCGCGCGCGTCAAATCGTGCGGTCCACCTGCGACGAGTGTCGCGGCGGTGGAGGGCGTGTTGGCATAGTGCTCCCCGCTCTTGGTGAGGAGTCCGATCGCGACGCAGGCATCCAGCAAAAGGCGCATGCCGCGCGCGTCCGCTTTGCAGCTCTGCGCCAGCTGCTCACAGGTGGCGTTTTCCGTTTTCGACAGCGCGGTGAAAACATCGTGCTCCAGCGCGGCGAAGAGAATCGCCGAACCGTAAAATGCGCTGGAAAGATCAATAATGCCTTGAATGGATAAGGGTGTGCTCATAAAAAGACTCGCCACGGTCAATAATCAATCAGATGGTTAATCCAGTATGGCAAAGCGCGCGGGCAAAGTCGATTCTGAATTGGAACGGCTGCGCCGCCAGCATTCACGCGTATTTATTTGAGAAACGCCTGAACGCCGGTCATGATCATCTGCGCGGAGAGGGCGGAGAGGATGAGCCCCGTGATTTTGCTCAGGATCGTGATGCCGCGGATGCCGATGGCGCGCTGGATCGCCGAGGCGAGGAGCAAAAGTGCCAGCATGCAGAGCACGGCGGCGCACAAGGCAGCGCAGCCCGCGATTTTCTGCATGGCGCTGACGAGGTCGGCGCCGTGCACGAGCAGGGTACCGACCGTAGCCGGGCCAACGATAACCGGCACAGCCAGTGGCACGACGGCCACATCCTCGAGGTCCTTGATGCTCGGAACGTTACTCGGCTTTCCCTGTACGAGATTGATGGCGGAGAGCAACAGCAGGATACCTGCGCCGATGCGGAAGGCATTCAGCGTGATGCCAAAGAGGTCAAAGAGCTGCTGGCCCACGAAGAAAAGCACCATGCAGATAATAAAGACCGCCAACGAGACGCGCATCGCCAAGGCATGGCGCTGCGCCTCGGTGCTGTTCTCCGTGATCGTCAGAAACATGGAGAGACAGAAAAAAGGGGTGAAAACAAAGAAGAGTTTGATCCACAAACTTAAAAAGATTGAACTCATGGGTTCTCCTCGTACACCAGTATCCAGTGCACAACAACAGGATACCCTAATTCCCTGCGAATGTACAGTCAGGCAAGGGGATCATAAAATGTGATCGGCACGAATATGGGGCGGATTAAAATCGCTCACGCCTCATTTGATTTTCTTTCGGAAATAGTTCGAGAGTCTTTCTTGTGTTCGTAAAGAGGACGTGGTATTTCTAATAAACATGCAGATTAAATAAAGGGATTGGACATGGTGCGTTTAGGGGGACATAGCAGGCGTGTCGCGTTGCTGATCTGCGGATTGCAGGTGACACTGGTATCGGCATCGATTTATTGGAATTGCGAAACCACGGAAGCCGCGTCCTGTGCGGTCCGCACCGTGAAAAACCGTGCGGTTACAGGCGGTCTGGATGCGACGTGCAGCGCAGGAACAGCGACGCTGACGTCCGAAGTTTTTCCCGCACCGACGCGCCAGATTGCGCAGGGTAGCAGCGGTGCTGTAGTGAATCCCGACAACCGCACATCGCTCTACTTCGACGGGAAGTCGCGGCTCACCGCGCCCGGCACCTTTAAGCCGGAGGCTTTCACGGTCGAGGCGTTTATCAAGGTCCATACGCATCACGATTATCCGCTGCTCATTGGTAAAGTGCGCGACCGTGCGCGCAATTCCGCAACGTGGTCGCTCTCCGTCAGCGGACGCAAGATCCGCGTGCGTTTCGATACCTACCCCGAGTCGGGGACGTGGCCTGCGGCAAAGGGGTTCAATCAGGCGTTCAGCAGCGGCGTGGATGTTGAAGA
>CAZMLC010000042.1:6445-9325 GCA_964567125.1 uncultured Akkermansia sp. | reverse complement strand
TTGGCGCGGCGTGGAATGAGTGGGTCAGGACGGACCGCCTGTTGCGGCGTCAGGCGGCTGAAGGTCAGACGGGCGTTGCGGAGCGGCGCGCGCAGTTGGCGCAGCTCAAACAGCGGCTTGAGGCGCTGAGCGAACGGAGCGCCGCGAGTCTCTATATGGACATCCGCGCCCTCAAGCGCGCCTGCATGCTGGGCGATGCACAGGTGAATTTTTCCTCCATCCTCGCGATCGACAATCCCTACGTTGCGGGGTCTGAAGCCTATCACGAGGTGCGCCACCGTACGGAGAACTGCGCTGGGCACGGTGGTCGCCTGCTGGTGATCGAAGGGCTGACGCCCGATGCGCCTGTGCGTGCGCTGGCTCCGCAAAACGGGGTGGAGAGCGCCTTCTGGCGTCCGGATCTGAGTTTTGACGCTGCGCGCGTTCTTTTCTGCATGAAGCAGACGAATGCCCCAGCGTATCATCTCTATGAAACCAATATCGATGGCACGGGTACGCGGCAGATCACGCGGAGCGACTATAACGATTTGGATCCGATCTATACGCCGGATGGAGCGATTGTCTTTTCCACTTCGCGCTGCAATCAGTTTCTGCGCTGCGGCGACTCCAAGTTCCGCATGTTTATTCTGGCACGGTGCGATCGCGAAGGCAAAAACATCTACTTCATCAGCGCCAACAATGAAGCGGACTTTACGCCGACCCTGCTGCCCGATGGCCGCGTTCTCTTTACGCGTTGGGAGTATGTCGATCGCGAAGTGAACCGCATCCAGAGCCTCTGGACCGTCAATCCGGATGGTACAGGGGCGACCGCCTATTGGGGCAATCAGAGCTTCTGGCCGGACATGCAGCTGAATGCGCGGCCGATCCCCGATACCTTGCGCCTGCTGCTGCATGCGCCGGGGCATCACAATATCTACGATGGGCCGCTCGCGGTGATCGATCAGGCCGAGGGCATGAACTATCCGGACGGAATCTACAACCTGACGCCGCATCTGCCTTGGTCGGAAGTTGGACGCGGCCCCATGGATAAAACCTACAACACTGAATGCTCCGCGCCGCGTTGTTATCAGGCGTTCCAGACGCCATTTCCGCTCAGTAAGGATCTCTTTCTCGTCTCCGCGCGCACCGGTGAAAGCAGCGTGCTGGCCCGCGATCCATCACCTGGTAAGTTCAAGCTCTATCTGATGGATTATGATGGCAACATGGAGCTGCTCTATACTGGGCGCCACAATGTGCTGCATGCCCAGCCCGTGCGTCCGCGTCCGCGTCCGCCGATAATCCCGTCCACGGTCAAATGGCCGGGAAAGATGAAGACGCCGGACCAGAAACCCGAAGATGCTATGCTCTACAGTGCCGATGTCTACGAGGGAACCACGATTCCGCACGGTCTGGCCAAGGCGCTGCGCGTCATTGAAATCAGTTCGATCACCTATAGCGATTGCGCAGGCTGGCGCTCCTCCATGCGCGAATCCGAACCCTATCGGAAATGCGGTGCTGTTCCCCTCAGCGGCGCGCAGCTGCCGGGATCGCCCGCGATTTCCTTTGTCTACGATGAAGGCGTCAAGCGCATCCTCGGCACGGTGCCGGTCGAGGAAGACGGCAGCGTCTACTTCAAAATCCCGGCCATGCGCTCTATTTTCTTCCAGTTGCTCGACAAAGAGGGACGCTGTCTCCAGACCATGCGCTCCTTCACCTACAGCATGCCCGGCGAAATCCGCGGCTGCGTCGGCTGTCACGAAACGCCGCGCGTTGCGCCACTTTCGTCCTCCGCCTCCATGGCCATGCGTCGCGGTCCCAGCACGATTGCGCCGCCGCCCTGGCAGGACGAGACGGTCAGCTTCCCGCGCTTTGTCCAGCCGATCCTGGATAAATACTGCGTGCGCTGTCACGGTCAGGAGAATCCCAAGGCCGGACTCAATTTCGTCCATCGTGCCGAACCGGGCCGCACGATCAGCTGGCCCTATGTCCAGCTGGTGTATGGCAAGGAACCGAAAAATCTCGCGGATTCCGTGGCAAAGACCATTGCCGGGCCGCTCTTCCCGTATTACGCTTATCCGAATCCAGCCTGGAAGGTTGTCTCGCAGGATACAGTTCCGCCTCCCATGACCGCCATGTCCTACCGCAGCAAACTGGTTCGGATGGCGACGAGCGGGAAGCACAATGCCATTAAAATCACCCCGCTGGAGGAGGCCCGCCTCGTGGCGTGGGTCGATGCCCTTTGCCCCTATCTGGGACAGGAGGAGCTGTTGACGCGCCCCGATATGGATACCAACACCTATTACACCGTCGGCATGTACAAGGGGCTCTCCTATCCCGCCCGCATGGCCACCGCGCCAGTGGTGCACAAGGCCTTCTGCCAGGATGATTTCGAGAGTCAGGAGTCACGCCTGCCGCGGGATGAGCAGGGTAAGGTTGTCCCCTCGATCTACTTTAAGGACAACCACTTACGCTACCGGATTCCTGCGGCTAAATAACCGGCTGGCGGTGCTGAGCAATACGTTCATGTGCGTACGAGAGGCGTTTTACGGCCTTCTTTACGGCTGCGTATTTGCTTCGTCTGCTTTCATTCTTGAGAAAAATTCACGTTTTTGCGATAATCAGGATTAAACGTGGATGGAAATCAAGGTGTTCTGCACAGTATCGACTGTGTGGCACGCGATCAACGGAAAGGGGTTGAGCGGTGAAAGAGATTCAAGTACAGGCACAGAAGGACCATATTTTGTCGTTGTGTACAGCTTCGCCGGTTCAAGCGCTTTCCGAGTTGATCTGGAATGCGCTCGACGCCGATGCCTTCGACGTGAAGGTCGATGTGGTCCAGAACGGTCTGGGCGGTATTGACCAGATCCGTATCAGCGATGACGGACAGGGCATCAATGCCCT
>CAZMLC010000042.1:1320-6345 GCA_964567125.1 uncultured Akkermansia sp. | reverse complement strand
CCCGGGGCCTGCCACAGGCACGGAGGTCGTGATTTCCAATACGCGCGATGCGCTCGGTGCGCTGCTCGACACCGGGGCGATCGTGCAGCAGCTCGCCGCGCTCTTTGCGCTCTACCTCAAGGCCTATCCCAATGTGCGCATCTATTTTCAGGGGCTGCTGGTCAACCCCGTGATCGTGCAGCGCAAGACCGAGACCTATACGCTTAAAGCCTCGGATGGTTCGCGCGTGCACATGGAGATGATCGAATGGAAGACTAAGCAGGTGAAGAACAAGATCGTCTTTTGCAGTCCCGATGGCTATGCGCTGCATGAAGTCGATGCCGCGGTGCGCACCGGCAGCGGATTCAACTATACGGTCTATCTGCTCTCACCGCGCTTCCCGGCGCTGCACGAGGAGAATCTGCTGGTGCTGGATGAGATGCATCCGGAGATCAAGGCCTATCTGGAAGTCGTGCGCGAAATCGTGCGGACGCACTTCAAGGAGCGTCGCGAAGCGCTTTCAGCGGAGCTGTTCCTGCAGTGGCAGGCGGATGGTTCCTATCCCGTGGCAGACGTCGGGGACGATCCCGTCAAGCAGGCGCTCAAGGATCGCTTCGATGCCTGCGCCATGGCTCTGCGCGCCGGTGCGGATAACTTTGATGCCTACTCCGTGTCGGAGCGGAAACTGCTGTTCAAACTGCTCAATGACGCCCTGATGGCGCATCCTGATGAGACGCTCTCCTTTGTGGGCGAAACCTTGGCGTTGCCGCTGAAATACCGCAAGGCCCTGGTGAAGTTGGGCTCGGGAACGAAACGCACGTCCGCGACGGCGCAGACGAACGCTTAGAAAACGGACCGATTGAACGCATATGGCGAAACAAGCAACAGAAAAGGAAACCCAACCGGAAAAGCCCGCCGCCCCTGTGACGCGGCTGATCGAACGGCTGCGTCGGTGGCGTGCCGATATCATCAAGGTCGTCGGTGCGGTGATCGTGGGAACCTGCGCCATGGTTGTCTGGGTCCATCCGCCGTTGCTCTCCGCTACGTTTCCCCACGTGACCTATTCGGTTCACGGAAAAACGTATGACGATGCGCGCCTTTATCGCGTGCTCTCCATGCCGACGCGCTATTATGTGCAGCTGCCGCAGAAATTGCCGGAAGGGTATCACGACTGGTTTGTTGTGGACTGCCGCCGTGAAGTCGTCGCTATGATGACGAATGCACCGCAATCCTCTGTCTTGGGACCGTATTTTATCCAGCGGGGAAGTCCGCTTGGTCTCGACCTTGAATTTCGTAAAATGGACCGCTCCGAGTGGCGCATTCGCTTTGCCGAGCACGCGGTCGTCTTTTCCAACACAACTGTGACCGTACGGCTCGATTCGGAGAAATAGGCGAATCGGGTGTTTAAGTTGCAGGTTGTTTAGGGGGAAGTCCGCCACTAAGCACTGATCACTATCCGAGAGGAACACAGAGATGAAGTCGATAATTGTCCGAATAACCATGGCATGCATGGTTATGCAGAGCGTGATGGGGCAAAGCGTTGTCCAATCGCAACGTGAAATCTCGGTTGCGCAGGATGTCGATGTCCTGGTTGTGGGCGGATCTTCGGCTGCTGTACAGGCCGCACTCGCGGCACAGGCTGCGGGTGCTTCGGTGAGCCTCCTCGCTCCGCGAACCTATCTTGGTGACGATCTGGCCGGGACGCGCGAACTCTATCATCCCTATGTTGCGGAGATGACCAATGCGCCGTTGTTGCAGGCCGCGTGCGACGTTCTCTTTCCGTTTTCCTACACCGCTTCGCTTGCTCCGAACACGGGCCATCCGGATCCGTATGCAACCGTGCTCACCGATGGATTTAAAAATAATGCCACGCTGTACAGCGTCGAGTATCCTGGCAACGTCTCCTTGACTGCGGATTTAGGTGCAGCCGCAAGGATCGGCGAGATCAATCTCTACTATTACCGGCGCATGACCTCCAACCCCTTTAACTCGGCCTTCAACCGCGTTGAAATCCCGGACGGTGCTGGTGGCTGGACCACGGTCGGCGCAAACGTCTCGATTGAATACGTGGCGACCAACAACGATATCGATGCCTACCTCATGCGCATCGTGCTCACCGCGCCGAGCGCGCAGCGCTACTATCGCCTCTCGCTGGATGTCGCCACCGGATCGCGTCAGCTGCTCGATGAGCTGACCTTGATTCCCGCCGCAGACGATATCAGCGGTCTGACCCAGACCAAGACCACGCCGCTGAAAATCAAGCGCGCTTTGGAGGCTGCGCTGGAAGCAGCCCGCATCCGCGTTTTTGGCGGTGCCGTGGCCTGCGATGTGCTACGCGATGGCGCAGGCAAAATCGGCGGCGTTGTCTTTGCCAGCCGCAACGGGCGTACCGCCATCCGCGCCAAGACCATCATCGATGCCACGGAGTCGGCCTGGCTGACCACATCCGCCGGAGCATCCAAAGAGGCCTTTACGCCTGGTGATTACACCTTTTCGCGCGTGGTGATTGCGGATCAGATGCAACCGCCTTCCGCCGCCGGGCTTACGGTCGAACCCATCAGCAGTGAACTCTTTGGGACCTCGGTTTCGGGTGTGAGCGCGCCGGCTGGTCAGCAATCGGTCATCACGGGCAAGCTCTTCCGCTGCTCGTTCACAACGTCGCTGACCACGGGGAGTGAAAGCGAATTGCTTGCCGTGGAGCAGCTTCTGCGCGACAAGACCTGGGTGCCGACCTGTCTCGATCAGGCGGACCGTCTGCTCTGGATGCCGCCGGATCGTGTGATCTGCCGCGCCATGCAGGATGCGACTGCCCAGTGGGAGGGCGAAGCGCTCGTGGATGTGGAGGCGTATCGTCCGCTGGCCCTGGAGGGCTGGTACGTGCTCGGCGTCCGCGCCGGCGTTTCGCGCAACGTGGCTACAGCCTTGCGCAATCCGGCACGCATGCAGGCGGTGGCCCGCAAACTGGGCGCTGCGGCAGCTGCGGAGGCTGCCACGCGCACGCTTGGCACGCTCACTGTCTCGGGCGACAGCGCGACGCCGCAGACCTACACGGTGAATGAGTTGAACGGCGTTCTGGCGCCTGCGAATATGCTTGCCGGTAGCGCCACAGTGACGGATAGCGCGCGCATGTTGCCTGTGCTCGACCAGTGCGATGTGCTCGTTGTCGGCGCAGGTACGGCCGGTGCACCGGCCGCGATTGCCGCGGCGCAGCAGGGCGCCGATACCGTGGTCGTTGAATTTCTCTACAGCATGGGCGGCGTTCAGACCGATGGACGCATCGGCGTGTATTATTATGGCAACCTCTGCGGTTTCACGACCAATGCGGTTGATCCCGGGGTCAAAGCCACGGGCTCCGTGCTGGCGCAGGCCAAGAGCGAGTGGTATCGGCGCACCGCGAAAAATGCCGGCGCGCGTATCTACTATGGCACGCTCATGTCGGGCGCGGTCATGGTCGATCAGACGGTGCAGGGCGTGGTCGTTGTGCTGCCGAATGGTCAGCGCGGCGTGATCCTGGCCAAGACCGTGGTCGACGCCACGGGCAATGCCGATGTCGCGGCAGCCGCCGGGGCTGCCACCGTGCTCATGAATGCCACCGAGGTGGCGGTGCAGGGTGCAGGTTTTGCACCGCACGTGCTGGGCAGCAGCTATAACAACACGGATGTGGCCTTTGTGAAGGAGGGTGACCTCTCGGACATCTACTTCCTGGCGCGCCGCATGCGCAAGAGCGTGGCTGCAGCCAGTTCGTGGGATGCCGGACAGAATGCGGCCAGCCGCGAACGCCGCCGCATCAAAGGGGCCGTGACTGTCTCGCCGCTGGATATTCTGAATGGCCGCACCTATCCCGATACGATCGTCAATCCCAAGAGCAACTTTGATTCGCACGGTTATACGTCGCACGATCTCTTCTTTGTCCGCGATCCGGGCAAGACGGCGCTAACCGCCCATCTGCCGTATCGCGCGCTGCTGCCGGAAAGCGTCGAGGGTGTGCTGGTAACCGGACTCGGTATCAGCGCCCATCGCGATGCCATGCCAATTGTGCGTATGCAACCGGATGTGCAGAACCAGGGCTATGCCGCCGGCCTTGCCAGCGCCTTGGCTGTGGCGAGCAATGTCGTGGTGCGCAACGTCAACATCCCCTGTCTGCAGAACCTGCTCGTGGCGCAGACCATTCTTACGCCTGCGGATGTCGGGAATGCGGATTCCTTCCCGCTTTCCGCGGCCGCGATTGCGGCTGCGGTCAATGCCCTGACAAACAATTATGCTGGACTGGAAACCGTGTTGACTGACACCAACACGGCGCTGCCGCTGCTGCGCGCCAATTATGCGGCCAGCGTCGGCAACGCGAAGCTGATTTATGCGCATGTGCTGGCGCTGCTGGGCGACGGTACAGGCGCGGAGACGCTCAAGCAGGCGATCAGCGCGCTGACGTGGGATGCGGGCTGGAACTATACCGGTATGGGGCAGTATGGCCGCTCGGTGAGTCTGCTCGACAGCTACATCATCGCGCTCGGACGCACCGGACAATCCACCGCGCTGATGCCGCTGCTCCCCAAGCTGGGACAGCTGGACACGGCGTCGGAGTTTTCGCACGTGCGCGCCATGACCTTTGCCTGCGAAGCGCTCGATAGCGCCGTGGCGGTGCCTGCGCTGAGCGCGCTGCTCGATCGTGCGCGCGGCTATGCGCTGACCAACGCGCTGGAGATTCCGGTGATCTCCAACTACGTCGGCTCGGTGGGCGATGCGGAACGCAATCTCTGTTTGAAGGAACTTTCGCTGGCGCGTTCGCTTTACCGTTTGGGCGACGACGCGCAGCGTTCGGCGGAAAGCGTGCTGACGCAGTATGCGCACGATCCGCGTGAAATCTATGCGGCGCATGCGCGCCTCGTGCTGGCCGAAGGCAATACGTCTGTCACTTCCAGTCACGGCACCTGGATTTCCACAGCGGATCAGGCCAGCTGGTCGCAGACGAACAATTGGTCCGACCACGGTATTGCCGATGGCCCGGACAGCAGCGCAACATTCACGAACCAGATGGCAACGCCGCAG
>CAZMLC010000042.1:0-1220 GCA_964567125.1 uncultured Akkermansia sp. | reverse complement strand
CGCGTCACGACCGCCGAAACCGTATCGACCGTTCCGCAGCAGGCGCTGGCGGCCAATCCAGAGGGGCATAC
The DNA here is from genome assembly GCA_964567125.1 of uncultured Akkermansia sp. Lineage (GTDB taxonomy): Bacteria > Verrucomicrobiota > Kiritimatiellia > RFP12 > UBA1067 > CAZMLC01. The sequence goes on along the minus strand of CAZMLC010000042.1, from coordinate 1,149 downwards.
CACTGCGCCGAGCAATGCCGAGAGTTTGCGCCTCGATTTCACCGTGAACCGGACTATCACGCTGACGGATCTGGGCGCCTACGATTCTTCCGGCGATGGCTTGCAGAATTTCAAACGCGTGGCGATCTATCGGCGCACGCCTGCTGTTGAGCTCGTGCTGGCGTATGGGCTTTCCATCGTAGAAAACTACCCGCTCAGAAATGGCTACCGTTTCCGCCGCCTGCTCGAACCGCTGGTGCTGGAACCTGGCGATTATGCGCTCGTCACATTTGGTTTCTATGCGCCGGAACGCTATGTTCTCTCCAGTGCAGGCGGGGTGACGGGTAATATCGGCGATATCGCGGACGGTAACGGCGCCATAACCTTTTTGCCCGGAGCATGGGTTGCGCGCGACAATGTGTACGCATTACCGACTACGGAACTCGCCGTGCCGGGCGGCGTGACCTATGCCGTGTCCGCGGGCAGCTTTATGTTCTTTGAAGGCCGTCCGATGCCGAAGACTATTCGCGGCACAACGACCCTTGCCGCGGATACTGCGCTCGATGTGCAGTCGCTCGACCTGACGCTGGCCCAGGGATTGGCCGGCGAGGGTTGGGTCACCAACAGCGCCGCGCAACCGAGTACCGTGCGTATCGGCGTGGCCGGCGGGACGACCAACACCTTCCCCGGCGCGCAGATCTGCGATCATCCGCAAGGTCCACTGACCGTGATCAAGGAGGGTGCAGGCCAGTGGAATCTGGGTGCAGTGCTGCAGTCCACCGGCGGTGTGCGCATCGCTGCGGGCGATCTGGTGGCGGAGCGGCCGGAAACCTTCCGCGGTCAGCCGATCAATCTCGCTATTGGCGGACGTCTCTCCTTCTTGCAGGGCGGACAGCTCGACTCGGTAATCCATGTGGACAATTCGTCCAAGGCCAACCTGCGCGAAACGCGCATCATCGCGGCTGAAAATACGACGCTCACGCTGACCCGGGGCGTTGAGGCACCGCGCCAGTACGACTACAGTGGCTTGTGCTTGCAGGGCTTTGCCAGTGGAACGAATGCGACGCGCATCGCGGTCGATGGCGCCAATTTCGGCAAGATTGAGCTCTATCTGATGGGCGATGGTGCCGCTGGCAATGGTCAGGCCGAGCACATCTGGACCAATGTTAA
>CAZMLC010000041.1:0-24252 GCA_964567125.1 uncultured Akkermansia sp. | reverse complement strand
GGACGGCGCGTTTTCATCGGGATTGTCGGGGTCATTCAGGGGAACGCCGTAGCTCTGGTGCTCGCAGTCGGGGTAGCGGTCGCAGCAGTGTATGACAGGACCGTCGCCGTTGCCCCCGCCTCCTTCGCCTCCTCCTCCTCCTCCCTCTCCGGTGTCTTCGAGACAGGCGTGGACTTGAACCCCGTGCGAGCCGATCACGCGGACGCCGGCGCTGAGACCGGTAAGCGGCACCTCGAAGGTATGGTAGTTGCTCCCGACGTGCAGTTCGCCCCACGTCGAATCCCAGCCCAAGTTAAGAAAATAGACGGCGAGCCCGTTGTCATCGGCGAAGGCGAGCTGGTTATCCTTGGAACTGATGGTGAGGAAGTTGAAGTTGGGGTCGTGGAGGCAGACGGTCCCGGGCTCGACGGTGTAGGATGGCATGACGATGCTGCCTTCGGGCCGGACGGGAGACGAAGGCAGACCGAGCGTCATGGCGCGGACAGCGGAGCCGAAGAGATGCGCAGGATCGCGCAGGAGGGCAGGCCTGTCGCAACCGACGGCGAGCACGGGCGTCCCGCTGATCCCGGACTCCCGGGTGGCGACGAGGCTGAAGGAGACCGCCGCGTCGACGGGCAGGCTGACGGAAGTGACGATGTCGGTCCCGGGCAGCACGGGGATGTAGGCGGAGGGGCTTCCCGGCAGGGTGATGCGCAGGATGGCGGCATCGTCCGAGACGGCGGTATCGAGCCGGGAAGTGATGATGAGCGTGCCGGAGGTTCCGCTGCCGAGACGGATCGAGGCGTTGGTCAGGCTGGCGATGTCGATCACGGAGAGGAGGTCGCTGACGCCGCTGGTGGCGGTGCTGAAGCGGACTGGATCGTAACCGCCGCCGATCTCCTCGCCGTCGAGGAGGCCGTCGCCGTCGCTGTCGGCGTTGCGGGGATCGGTGTGGTAGATCAGGAGTTCATCGGCGGTATCGAGGCCGTCGGTATCGGGGTCGCCGAGATCGATGGGCAGAAAGGCCTTCCAGTGCAGGGTGAAACGCGTGCTTCCATTCAGGTAGGCGCAGAGCGGCGTGACCACGAGGTTGGAGCCGTCGAGGCTGTAGAGGGAGGAGCACAGGTGGTTGGTGGCTGTACAGCCGCTTACGAGGGCGTTCCCGCCGCCGCCGTTCAGGCGGGTGCCGGCAAGGCCGTTCGAGGGCCACGGGGTCGCGCCGAGATCGTAGCGGAAGGTGAAGTCGCCGGAAGGGAGTAGTTCGGCCTGGAAGGAGACGGGCGATTCCGGTGAGCGGCCGGAGAGGACGTTTCGCCAGGTGAAGCGGGCCACCCCCTCCTCCGTGACGTCGTACCAGAAGAGTGAATTGGACGCGGAAAGCAGGTTCCAGTTCGCGGCGGGCGCGATGCCGAAGGCGGCCTGGAGCGGGGCGAAGTAGAAAGCGTCGGTATCCCCGAGAGCAACGGGATCAGGCGATCCCTGGAAACGCCGCAAGGCGAGCGTGCCGGAGGAGGAGACGTAAATGTTTGTATAGATGTTCGTGCCGCAGAGAAAGCTCCAGACCTCAGGTGCGCAGCGGAAGACATCCGCATGCGCACCGCGCACAACCCAGGGCTGATGGATGACCGCATTGGATGGCGGATCGAGCGTGAAGCTGACGTTGGTCTCAGCGGCGGCGAGGACGCTGCAGGCCAGCGTCTGCGCGTCGGTCAGCGCGGTCAGTGGGCCGGAGGCCTGAGCAGGTGTTTCCGGGGACGATTGGTATGCGGGCATGCTGATCAGCCCGTCGAGAAGCCCGCCGAGGGGGTCCATCTTAGGCAGACCGGAGGAGATGCAGATGGCGCAGAAGAAAAGCGCGCCGATGCGGGCGGGCGCCGGCATGGCGCTGAAGAGCCCGGCGAGCGCGTGCAGATGGACGCGCAGGCTGTAGTTCCTGAGCAGGCGCACGAGGATGACCGCGGTCCACAGGGCGACGGGCACGAGCGGCCACAGTCCCGCGTCGATGGCCGGCGCCGCACCGGGGGCGTGCAGCGGTGTTGCGCCGTAGATCACGTCGCAAAGACCGGGGATGCTCTGTAGTTCATCGGGGTGCATGATCAAATTTTAACGCAGGATGATCCTGACGCCGTCATCCAGCAGGCGGACGCGGAGGGACTCGGCGGCGGGGTCGACGCCCCGAGCCGTGACTTTCATGCGGTTCCATGACGGCGAGTAGAGCCAGGACGGAACCGCGCCGGCAACAGGAAATCCGACAAGCGCGGTGTTCCCGTCCTTCACGGTCAGCGCGACAGGCGCGCCGGCCGCATCGAGGCGCAGAGCGAAGAAGAGCGTCTTACGCGGAGCCTCGCCCGGAGGCTGGGCAGTGAAGCGGTCGTCGGCGCTCATCATGAACCACGCGCCGCAGTCCCAGCCCAGGACGAACCCGGTCTCATCGGGGGCGAGGTCGCCGTCACCGGAACGGTCGCATCCGAAGGCGACCTGGACGTTGTTGGAGGCGGAGGCGGCCAGCTCCAGGGTGAGTGTGAAGGTGCGGACATTCGTGTCCCAGGATCTCAGGGTGAGGTTGGTCGAGACCTCGGTGTCGGGAACGGCGGAGGCGGGAAGACCGGGGATGGCGGTGGCATATGAAAGCCCGGCGAGTATGAGAAAAGCAGAACATATACGATGTTGTCTCATCACTTCCTTTCAGGGATATGTAAAAAACACGAACCCCGCTTCATGTTGCAGGCTTGAAATCGGCTGGGGCCTTGGGAGAGGCATCAATCAATCCGTTGAGTTAAGCATACTCAAACCGTACTTTACACGCAATCCTGTTTTTGCTTTTTTTCGTTGCAATAAACAGGTCGCTTTTTTACACATGTTTGTCGCATCTGTACTAGCGGAAAGAGGTGGGCTGTGTTATTGTGACAGCAACACTTGAGGGGATGATTATGCAACAGACACGACGTACGTTTATACAGGGCGCACTGGCGTTCCCGCTGATTTTACCGGCAACGCTCCGCGGGGGTACCGCACCTTCACAGAAGATCACGTTGGGGTGTATTGGCGCGGGGACGCATGGACTGGGCGTGAATATCCGCAACTTCCTGTCGATCGATGAGGTGCGCATCGTTGCGGTCTGCGATACGGTCAAGAGCCGCCTCGATACAGCGAAGCAGACGATCGATGCGGCTTATAAAAACAGGGATTGCAAAGCGTATCGGGATTTCCGTCAGATCCTTGCCGATCCCGCCATCGATGCCGTGGTGATCAGCACGCCCGAGCACTGGCATGTGACCATGGCCATGCTGGCGCTCAATGCCGGTAAGGATGTGTTTTGCGAGAAGCCGACCAAGTATATTTCCGAGGGGTTTGCGCTTCAGGCCTGCATGGCGAAGCATCAGTCGGTGTTCCAGACGGGATTAGAGGACCGTTCGCTGCCGACGTATCACAAGATGGTTGAGTGGTGCCGCAACGGTGCGATCGGCGATGTGCAGCGCGTGGAAATCACCTTGCCGCGCTTCCAGACGTTGCCTGCGCCGACAGAAGGCGTCCCTGTTCCGGAAGGAGTCGACTACAACCTCTTTGCCGGACCTGCCGCGCTGCTGCCATTCCAGCCGCACTATCTTGAACCTATGGGATGGCGCTGCGTCCGTAATTTCGGTACAGGTTCGCTGCTCGATTGGGGGGCACACCTCTTTGATACGGCACAGTTGTGCGCCCATGCGCCCGATACTGTTCCGCTCGAGATTTACGGCAAAGGACTGATCCCGAGTCAGTCTATGACCGATGTTCCCGTTGAGTTTGATGTCGATATCACCTATTCCAACGGCGTGGTGGTCAACCTCAAGCACGGCGGCACTGGCATCAAAATTTTCGGCAGCAAGGGTTGGGTCGGGAATGAGAGCTGGAACGGTCAGTTGAAGGCCAGCGACGAGGCAATCCTGAAGACCAAGTATACGCCAGAGAGCTCCCGCTATACACCGATTCCGCGCAGCGAGCATAAAAACTTTGTCGCCTGCGTCAAATCGCGCAGCGCAACGACCTATCCCGCATCGTCGATGCACACGATCCATCTCGGACTTCATGCAGCGGACATCTCGATCCGTCTGGGACGCAAGGTTACATGGAATCCTGCGAAAAACGAATTTGTCAACGATGCGGAGGCGAACCGGCTTGCGCAGGCACCCGCGCCGCGCAATTGGGCGGCGCACGGATAACGACACAGGAGGATACCATGCGGATCTGTGCAGTGCTGATGGGACTTTTATGTGCGACCTGCTGCCTGGCAGCGCCGAAGATTTTCCCGTATTGCGTCAAGGCCTCGCCGGCTGAACTTAAGGCGCTTGGCTATGACGGATGCGAGATCCCGTTTGTGGTCGGTCCTGAACTCGAACAGCGTATCCGCGCCGCGGATGCGGCGCAGATGGTGATCGGCAAGACCTACATCACGCACGATCTGCGCAAGCCCTTCCCTCTGGAGAAGCTGGAACGCTTCATGCGCGCGTTGCACGGGCGCTCAACCGTGATCGAGCTGGTGTTCACCGGCTACCCTGCGGGTGCGGCGGAAGGCGTTGAGCCTACGGTGAACCTGTTGAAGCAGATCGGAGCTCTTGCGCACACCTATCAATTGCGCGTGGCGCTCTACAACCACGTCAACACCTACTGCGAATCCCTGGCGTTCGCGATCGACATCGTCAACAAGGTCGATCTGCCGGAGGTGGGGTATGCCTTCATTGTCTGCCATTGGCTGCACCGGGAAGGCGCGCGGGATTACCGGCCGCTGCTGACCGCGAATCCGTCGAAGCTGTTCATGGTCGGGATCAGCGGGGCGCGCGTCGCGCTGAAAGGCTGGAATAATCTGATCTGTCCCTTGGACGAGGGCGATTTCGATTGCGCGCGCTTGCTGCAGACCTTGAACGCGCTGAACTATCGCGGCATGGTCGGGTTGCAGTGTTACGGCATCACGCTGCCGGAGCGCGAGCATTTGCAACGCTCGATGACGGCATGGAAAGCGTTGACTTCAACGGATGAACAGGGAGGAAAACAATGATGACGAAGCATGCATTGGCGGGAATACAGGGTTTTTCACGGCGTCGGTTCGTGGCAACCGTGGGGGCTGCCACAGCGGTCTCCTCTGTGCTGGGCGCGGAGACACAGCCTGCGCTGCCCGCGATTCAGCTGACAGGTGCGAAGATCAAGATCGGCCTTGTGGGCTGTGGCGGACGCGGTCAATTCATGGCGAATCTCTTCCGTCAGCATGGCGGGTATGAGATCCACGCGGTCTGCGACTATTTTCAGGAGAAAGCGGAGAAGGTCGGTGAAAAGTTGGGTGTACCCAAGGAGCGCTGTTTCTCTGGGTTGAACGGTTATCAGCGCGTGCTCGATACGCGGCTCGATATGCTGGCGGTCCTGTCGCCGCCTTTTTTCCATCCGCAGCAGGCCGCGGCTGCCGTGGATGCCGGCGTACACGTCTATGTGGCAAAACCGATTGCCGTCGATGTGCCGGGTTGCCGTTCCATCGAGGCGAGCGCGAAACGGGCCGCCGAGAAGAAGCTCGTTTTTCTCGTCGACTTCCAGACGCGTTCAACGGCTTTTTATCAGGAGGCGATCCAGCGCGTACACGAAGGTGCGATTGGCGAGCTGGCCTTCGGCGAGGTCTACTATCACTGCGGACGGTTGGGCAAGCAGGCGGCCACGGATGAGGGCGATGGGCGCATCAGCAACTGGGTCTTTGACCAGGCGCTCTCCGGCGATATTATCACGGAACAGAACATTCACTGTCTGGATGTGATGAACTGGGTCTGCCAGACGCCTCCACTCACGGCGTATGGCACAGGCGGCCGCAAGGTCCGGCTGGATGCTGGCAACTGCTGGGATCATTTCACGGTGCACTACACCTACCCGAAGCAGGTGGGCATGGTCTTCACATCGCGTCAGTTCGAAGGGCATGGTACGCATCCAGATGGCATCGTCTGCCGCGTCTTCGGATCCAAGGGCGTGTTGGAAACCGAGTATGGCGGCACGGTGATGATCCGCGGACAGAATTTCTATCGCGGTGGCGCGACCAAACAGATTTACCGCGACGGCGCCTTCAACAATGTGGTGAATTTTTACACGGCGATCAAACAGGGCGACTGTTCCAATCCGACGGTTGCGCCCAGCGTGCAGAGCTGCCTTATTACGATCATGGGCCGCAAGGCTGCGTATACGGGCAGCGTGGTGACATGGCAACAGATCATCGCGGATACGGAACAGCTCGATGGCCGGTTGGCGGGACTGAAGGCATAACGTTTTATGGCATGATGGAGGATGCTCACATGAATACACGATCAAGACGGCACTTTCTTAAAAATATGGCTGCGCTATCGGCGGCTGCATTTGCCCCGAACGCGCTTTGGGCAGGGGTGGGCTATGCGGGGATCCGAGTTGGCACCTGTACAATGGGGCTGGCGCAGGCCAAGCTGGCGGGTTTTGACGGCGTGGAAATTTCTGCCGGGGGTCCTGCTGACGAACTGGACATTGCCAAGCCTGAAACGCGGGCCCGGTACAAAGCACAGATGCAGGAAACCGGCCTGCCGATCTCGTCGATCATGATGGGGCTCTTCAATAGCTGTCCGCTGGCTACGGATTCGCGCGCCGTTGCATGGATGAAGCAGAGCATCGACGCCGCGCAGGATCTGAAAGCGAAAAACATTCTGCTGGCCTTCTTCGGTAAGGGTGATTTGCTCGCCGGGTCGCACCTCAAGGAGGAGGACTTCAAGGCTGCGGCGCAGCGGATCAAGGTGGTTGCACCGTATGCACGCGATGCCGGGATCACCTTGGCGATTGAAAACTACCTGAGCGCGGAGCAGAACCTGCGCCTGCTGGAGCTGATCAACGCGGCATCGGTGCGAATCTATTACGATGTGTACAATACCGGCAAGGCGAAGAAATACGATTCGCCGGCGGAGATCCGCGCACTGGGGTCGCGCCTTGCGCAGGTGCACTATAAGAATGGACCGAACTATCTGGATGAAGACAAACCCTATTTTGCAGCAGTCTCAGCGGCACTTCGGGCTGTCGGGTATCAGGGCTGGATCACCTTGGAAACCTCTGCGCCCTCCAAAAACCCAGTTGAGGATGGCAAGCGGAATGCCACGTTTGTCCGCAGTTTGTTTGCATGAGGAGCCTCCATGACCATTGAAGAGAAGTATCAGGCGCGCTTGCGCCGTTACGTCACCGCGCTCAACAATCGCAAGCCCGATATGATTCCCATCCGCCCCTTTGCTGCGGAGTTTACGGGTCGGCATGCGGGGTTCACGTGTCAGCAGCTGACGCAGCACTATCCCGATGCGTTTGAGGCCATGGTGCGTTGCTGCCTGGACTATGACTGGGATGCAGTGCCGGCCAGCATGGTCTATGTCTGGACCGGCATCACGGATGCGGCCAGTACGCGCTATTACGGCGTGCCCGGCGTGACCGTGCCGCCGGATCGCGGCTTTCAGTACATCGAACCGCCGGAAGAGGCGGCCTTCATGCGCGCGGATGAGTATGACCGGCTGATCGACGATCCGACCGCGTTTCTTTATGAGGTCTGGTTGCCGCGTGCGACGCGCCGCATTGCGGCAGCCGGTACGCCTGCCACATTCCGCCACGATGCGGCGCTGGTCTCTTCGGCGATGGCTATGGTCAACTATTTCAACGCCTACGGCCCGCACTGCACGCGCTTGCGTAATGTCTGCGGCACGCCGGGCGCGCTGTGCGGCATCTTTAAGGCGCCGCTCGATATTCTGGGCGACAAATTCCGCGGGTACATCGGGTTGACCATGGATCTCTTTGAGCAGCCGGACAAGGTGATGAAGGCGTGTGAAGCTCTGATGCCGCATCTGCATTGGGTGGCTGCGGCGACTGCCGATCCTGCGTCGCAGCTGCCGATCGGATATTGGATGCACCGCGGGTGCGTGCCGTTCGTGACGCCGGAACAGTTTGATGACTACTATTGGCCGACTGTGCGGCCGATCATCGAAGAGCTCTGGCGGAGCGGTCACCAGACGCTCTTTTATGCAGAAGGCAACTGGGATGCTCATCTGGACGCCTTTCATCAGCTTCCGGAACGGAGCATTATCTATCACATGGACCGCAGTACGCCGCGGCTTGTGCATGAGAAACTGCACGACAAGTTTGCGCTCAGCGGCGGGGTGAACAATGTCACACTGGCGATCGGCACGCCGGAGCAGGTGCGGCAGGAGGTGCGCGCCTTGATCGAACTGCTGGGGCGCGAGGGCGGATACATCATGGATGCGAGCGCGATCATGCAGAACGATACGCGGCCTGAAAACATGCAGGCGATGGTTGAGACCACGCGTGAACTGGGCGTGTATGCGATGCCCGATGCGCCGCTCGAGGAACTGAGCGTCAAACCGCACGGCACGGTGCCTGCTGGCTGCATTCCGCAGCCGCTGCGCCGTCAGGCCGGACACTGCGTCACCTGGGATGAGCATCTGGCTGATCTGGACTTAGCGCGTGCTCAGATCCCGGGGTCCGTCGAACTGGCGGAACGCGTCTGGGACGCGGTTGATGCGAACGGCGCGCTGTACGCCTGGCAGATGCTCCTGTCGTTTTAAGTCAGCGGCTGCTGATGCTGTTTCCGATAGGTATTGGGTGTGCAGGACATCACCTGCTTAAAGGCCTTCGTGAAGTGGCTGTGATCGTAAAAGCCGACTGCGATCGCAATGTCGGTCAGCGTCCGGTCTGTCTTTTCAAGGAGGTCGCGTGCCGCCGCGATGCGCACGCGTGAAAGATAGGTCTTAGGGTCGCATCCCAGCACCTTTTCAAAGCGCCGCTCAAACTGTCGGCGCGAAACGCCGGCGCGTTGCGCAAGGTCGCTGATCTTCAGCGGTGAGGCATAGTTGAGGTGCAGAAAATCAATGGCGGCTGCGAATGGGCCATGCCAGGCCGGGGTGTTGCGCAGATTGTCGATGATGCGGTGAATACCAGCAACACCGATGATTTTGCCGTTGTCTGCACGGACCGGAACTTTGCTGTAGACAATCAGTCGGTCGCTGGCATCCGGGGCCGGACAGAGGGCATTGATAATCGGTTTTCCGCTGGTCATCACGCGCTGGTCGCCCTCCATGTAGGGCGCGGCGCGGTCCACGGAAAAGAAATCGCGATCGGTTTTTCCCAGCGTGGCGGCTTCGTTAGTCGCGCCGCAGGATTCATACGCCCGCCGGTTCTGCATCACAAAGCGGCCTTTGCGGTCCTTGACGAAAAAAGCGACATCGGGGATCAGATCGAGCAGATCCTGGATGTGTTGCAGATTCGTGCCGGCGTGATGGAGGAATGCCTGTTTGAGGTGCACCGATTTCATGGCTGTATCGTAACAGATCAAAACGGGTGAACAAAGGGTAAAATCGCGGGTCTTACTTGTGCAGGCTGGGTTCAGGCAGCGTCGCGAGTTGGCTAAAGAGCAACGTGCCGAAACCAACATGGTCGCAGTGATGGGCCGGCCCTTCGGGACGTAGCTGTGCTGCGGCTGCAACGGAGGCGGGGGCTTGCAGATGGCGGCGTCCGCAGTAGTGATTCACCACCAGTTCATAGATCGGCGAAAGTTTGCCGCGCTGATCCGCTGCGATTTTTTTGTGCCGGTAGCGTCCGGTTGTGTCGACGTAAGGCACAAAGGGGACGTCGTAACCGAGGTTGTAGCGCGCCGTATACTCAAACCCCTTCAGCAAGCGGTTGTCGGCTTCGCCGTAGAGGTCAACGCCTTGATTCCAGGCGACTTCACACGCTTCCGCAAGGAGCCCGAGTCCGAGCTGGGTGTGAGCCTGATCGCGGCCGCTCTCCTGGCATTGACCTTCCTCGTTGATCACGTAATGTGTCAGACGGCCATTGCCTGAACCGGAACGGTAATAGGTGCAGGCCCGTTCAAAGAGTGGACGGTCCTCGCAGAAGACGGCGATGGCGAGCAGGGTCTTGAGGCAGGCGGCATCCCAGTTGCCGTTGGCGAAGGTTGCAAAATCAGTAATCGGCGGCTGGATGACCGTGCGCAGAAACCGCGTAAAGGTCGCAACCTCTTCAGGTTCCCAGCATGACGAGGTGTGGCGCAGAAGCTCTGCCGCATTCACGAGCTTAAAGCCGTTGAGCCCGGCCGCAAGTTGCATGTCGTGGCCGATGATCACGGTGCAGGTGTTGGCCCAGGCATTCAGGATCTGGATGGCTTTGCGCGCATACGCGGGGTTGTCCGTCAGGCACCACAGCAGGGCATTCTGATAGGCGGCGTTGGCGTCCAGGGCCATTTCAACATCGCCGATCCGGCGGGGCGGCTTATCGCGCGAGACCGTGACGAAAGGTCCGCGCAGCTTCCAGCTCGCCTGCGATTGCGGATGGTTGGTGAACGCACAGTACGCGGAATACCAGGGTTCCTGTTGGGCGGCGATCTGCGTGCGGATAAAGAGCAAACTTGCACGCGTGTGCAACAGACCGGGATGATGGAAAGCGGCTGGCGCGTTGCTACACTGCGCCTGGCCGGTTAAGGCAACCAGACTGAGGAGCAGTGCACAAAAAAAAGGTATGGCAATCACTCGGCGAAGCATCTCAATTCCTTCTGCGGCGAATCCGGAAGGTACTCCGGAACAATCGCTCAACGGGTACGATCATAGCAGATGCGCAAAAACGAGGGTATCCTCCAAATGGGGGATACCCTGAATTGAGACTGCGGGGCACCGCGCGGTTTAGTCCGCATACACCTTGACCAGTTTAACCTGTGCGGCCTGCGGATTTTCGCAGGACAGGCTCACGGGCGTCGTGCCGGAGTCCAGCCGGGGAAGCGGTTTAGCCAGCGTGCCTGAAGCAATGACCTTGCGCGCGGCTGTGACGACCGTCCAGTTCTTCTGATCGCGGCAGAGCAGGCGTTCGCCGCGTTTAAGCGTGACGGGAAAGGCGTACGGCGTCTCGCCCACGGTCAAGATCGGACGCGCCAGTTCGCCTGTGATTTCCACTTCGAGTTTCGCGCGTCCATCGGGCCGTACATAGAGCTCCCAGTCGGTCTGCGGTGCGAGAATCCACTGCGCGAAGTCATATTCGCGCTGCATATATGCGGTGTCCGCGCGGCGGTTCTGCGTGCCAAACGGCTGACCGTAGGCTGCGACGGTGATCTCCGCGCGGCCATCGATCCAGACGAGCGGATTTGCGCCCGGTTTAAGCGTGGGCCGCACGTTCAGCGGGTAGCGGACTTGCACATCGCCATTTGCGCGATAGTGCGTCAGGCAACCATCCGGTGTCAGCTCGGCGAAGTCGCCGGAGACGAGTGCGAGCGGCAGGCGGAAGGTCTGTCCGTTGAGGGTGATCTGCGGTTGGTCCAAGGTCCGATTCTCAACCGGCAGGGCCATGATCGGGCTGATGGTGACCGCGGTCTGCCCCTGCGCAGGGATCTCGTTCAGGTAGATGCAGACCTGCGAGATGTGGGTAAGATTCAAGCCCGTGCGGTAGGTCGCGTGTGAGCCGCCATGACTGTAGGGCCATTCGTAGTTGAGCATTTTATCGACATCGCGTTCGCGTGCGAGCAGCTCGATGTAACGCCAGCCGTTAAAGTCCAGCTTGACGTAATGATCGGATATCGCTTGGAGATATTCGCGCGGCGTGTGCAGTTGGATATTCAGCAGGGCGCCTTGACCATCGCCTTTGACCCAGAGGCCGAAACCGGCATTCTGTTTGAGGTTGAGATAGCGCGGACCTTCAAATTCGTGCGAGACACGCGCCCAGGCACCGCGCGCCTGCGCCGTGCGGTTGGTCGCAACGATCAGCAGATGCTTGCCTGGAACTTTTTCGTCCGTCACCGGTTGCGCGGCGATGGTGATACCGCTCTGCGCGGTGGCAGTCGTGAGGGCTGCCGCACCGTTGAGCAGTTCAATGCGGCTCGCGCTGGCGTAGGGCGCGACGCCGAAGAGGGCCTCGATGCGGCAGGCGAACGGCTGGGCTGCTTCGCGATTCGTCACGGTCAGGGCGGAGATTTCGTTGGCAAAACGCTGGATCGTGTAGGTCACGGGCGTGAACTGCCAGTTACCCTGTTTTTCCTGACGCAGGATGAAATCCGCGCCGGGCTGCGCGATGCGCGCCAGGGTGGCTTCATCGAAGTAGCGGGCCAGGCGCAGGTGTTCGTACCAGCCGAGCAGCGTGATCTGCTGCTCGATGTACCACGGCAAGGGTGCGGACGAGACGTTGATGCCCTGGATCGACATGGCGGAGTCGAGCCCGAGATTCTTGCAGGCGAAATACTCCATCTCGTTGAGGAAGTGACCGCGCGCAATGCTGCTGGGTCCGCGCGGTGCCCACCAGCCCATCTGCGGTTCGAGCAGGTCGCTCTTGCGGTAGCGTGCCGCGGATGCGATGTGAGCGTCGTGGAAATCCTTCATGGCCCAGACCGGGTGATCCCACGTGCCCAATTTGGAGTGGAACCACCAGTTGTGAGCGCCGTAGCAGCTCGCTTCGTGGATGGTCTCGTTGTTGCCGCCCTTGAGCCGGTTGTGGATCAGGTGGCGCATCTTGTCGATGCCATACCGCGACATCATGCCTTCCGAACCATCGAAGTAGAGCTGGTTGAGTTCGCAGCTGTTATAGACGTTCGCGATGCAGTCGGCTAATTCCTCGGCCAGTTTGGAGTCGGGCTGCGGATAGAAGGCCATGTAACGCTGCTGGAGGTAGTCGGCCTTTTCACCCGTGCGGTAGCTGCCGGGTTTTGTCTTAAAGGCGCCGCGCGTGCAGTTCTTAAACGCGTAGGGCGGCTCACGGCTGATCTCCGTATACTGGATCAGCTCATTGCCGAGGCGGATGGCATTGCCGTTACCGGAGTAGGTGAAGACTACGTCGTGCGTGGGGATCGGTTTTTCCGCAACGTACAGCGTGGTGTCCGCAGGACCAAAGTCGCGCGTCAACGTGTAGGATTTCCAGGGGATGAGCTCCTCGCGGCAGACGGGCGTGATCCAGGGATCGTCCGTCTCGATACAGCCAGTGAGGGTGTGGATACCGGCGCGCAAACCTGCTGCATGGATGCGCTTCACCGAGTCCTGCATATCCGGCAGACCTTTGGGAAAATAATTCGTGCGCACGGCATAATGTCCGAGCGATTGCCACCAGCCATGGATGTGGATGATGTTAAAGCCGCCGCGGTGCGCCAGTTCGATCCAGTCGTCGGTCGAGGCGTGGATCATGTCAGCGAAGAGGTAGGAACCGCGATTCGCCTCGGAGCCCATGGCCCATGCACCGCCGGTGGATGAGACTGGCATCCGGTTGTCGCGCGTGACGCGCTGCAGGGCCTCCTGGATGCGCGATTTCTCGGCAAAGGCGAGCACCGCGCGGCAGCCGACGGCGCGTGCCGGATCGTCGATGACCGTGCGCAGCAGATTGCCGGAGCAGGACATCTCGATGGGCAGGTCGAGGCCGCGCAGGCAGAGGGCCACATCGTCGCTGGAAAGCATGTTGGCCATATGCCCGGCATACGGAAGCGGAACGCTCTGAAACTGGGCCATCGTCAGGCTTTTGAGGTTCGGTATCTGGACGTCGCGGACCGTGAAACGTAGATAGTCGCGCGCCTCCTCGATGGTCAGCGTGACGCTGCCGGCTTTGCGCGTCAGGGTAAAGGTGTAGTCGTCCCCTTTGCGGATTACGGATTTTGCGCGAGCCGTGGTGCCGTCGAGCAGCTGGGCCTGCACCAGCGGACGCGGTGCCGCGAGGAGCTCCTGCTTGGCGACGCGCAGCGAGGCGACCTGCCCATTGGCCAGCAGGCTGAGCGCGCCGTGCCGCGTTTCAAAGACGGCCAGCGCTGGTGCGTCGGAATTGTTCGGCAGCGGGGTGTAGGCCGTCGCGGCGACGCGTGAGGTTGCGACTAGCGTCTCAATCTCTTGAGGAGCAAGAGCGCGCGTATAGAGGCGCACATCGCGCATGAGGCCGCAGTGACTGGCGGACCCGAACCAATTGCCCGCGCGAAAGGCTTTGGCATTGATCGGGTGATTCCAGGTCTGCGTAGCGACTTTCTTGCCGTTCAGATAGGTTGTGATGGTCGGTTGCGCAAAGGTGACGGCCAAGTGGAGCCACGTGTTGGTCGGAAGTGTTGCGCAGAGGGGAACGCCGATTTCGCGCCACTGCTGCGAGGAGTCGCCCATGCGGAAGGAGCAGGTTCCGTTGTTGACAAAGAGCATCAGACCGTCGGGCGACCAGTTGACGCTGGTGAGGAGGTTCGGGTACTGCTTCGGCTGTTCCTCCCACAGGATCCATCCGGCATAGCTGAAAGCAGCGCAGTTCTTCAGTTCTCCGATTGAGGTGATGTCAATCGACGAGTGGGTTCCCGTAAAGCGCGCGGCTTTACCAAAGTCGCCACGGACCCATTGGATGTTCGTTTCATCGCCTTCGAGGCCATTGGCCCAGTCCTGCGCGTGCAGTATGCCAGCCAGCATACAGGCCGCGATCATTATTCGTTTCATGCGATTCCCCCTTGTGAATGAATTATGTATGTTTTGTATGGTAGGACATCAAACGGGTTTTTGCAATCGAAATACAGTTGAGGGACGATTAAACTGGCATGTGAAAAAAGGAGAACAGCAGGGCGACGTTCAGCAGCGAGACAACGATGCCGAGAAGCACCAGCAAGGCGGTAAGGCTGGCGCTGTTTTTATATTTTCCCATGACGCGGTCGGATGATGTGAGCGCGATCTGCAGGAACATGGTGAAGGGCAATTGAATACTGAGCGCCATTTGAGAATAGATGAGACCTTGGAGTGGATTGCGGATAAAGAAGATGATGAGAAGGGCACCCAGCAGGGAGAGGACGATACCTGTTCGCGTGTGGCGATTTTTGCTGTTGTACGCTTCGTTGAAGAGGCCGCTCCAAATGCATCCTGCGGCCATCCCCGAGGTGATGCAGGATGAGAGACCGGAGAAGAGGAGCGCGACAGCAAAGATAACGGAGGCATGCTCGCCGAGGAGCGGGATGAGCAGTTTCTGCGCTTCTTCGAGTTCGGTTACGGCATGGCCTGCCTTGAAAAACGTTGTCGCGGCCAGGATGATCATGGCGCTATTGATGGCCCAGCCGATACACATCGACGTGAAGGTGTCGAGAAACTCATATTTGAGCTGGCGTTCAATGACCGCCTCGTTTTCGAGATTCCATTGACGCGATTGGATGATCTCCGAGTGAAGGAAAAAGTTATGCGGCATGACGACCGCGCCGAGTACGCTCATGATGATGACCATGGCGTTCGGTGGAAAGGCGGGTTGAATCGAACAGCGTAGCGCGTTGCCCCAGTCGATGTCCACCAGCGCTAATTCATAGAGAAACGAGAGTCCGATCAGCGAGACGAGGGCGACGATGGCTTTTTCGATCGTTTTATACCCGTTGGTCAGCAACAAGATGATGATGAAGAGCGTGGAAAGCAGCGCGCCGGTGAGCAGGGGAATGGCAAACAGCATGTGAAGCGCGATACTGGCGCCGAGAATTTCCGCAAGCGAGGTGGCGACAGAGGCCAGCATGGCCGAGAGGAGGAGTGGGATCGCAATCGGCTTGCGGATGTAGCGCGTTGTTGCCTCAGAAAGGCAGAGCCCGCTGACAATGCCCAGATGGGCGACATTGTGCTGCAGGATAATCAGCATGATGGTCGAAAGTGTGACGATCCAGAGCAATGCATACCCATGGGTGGCTCCGGCGACGAGATTAGAAGCCCAATTCCCAGGGTCGATGAATCCTACGGTGACTAAAAGTCCAGGTCCGAGGAATTTCAGAAAATCGAACGGTGAAGGTTTTGTCTTTTGCATGATACACGCTGGCGCATTCATACGATTTTGTCTGTCCAGTGTTACATCTTCGGGGCTGCGATGGCAATCCTTAAATCATGTGTAAATCGGGTGCCGTGTCGGCGCATATCCGCTTGTTTGTCTGCCTGCTGTTTTGATACGATCACGCCTTAGGAGGAAACATCTATGTTTATGCATCCCGCTTCTCACGCCGGACAGGCTGCGAACGAACCGCGCCGCGCTCCGTTGCCGCCTATGCCTGCATTAAAAATCGCACAGTTTATTCCCTTCCTGTTTCTGCTGGCCGCGATTGCGGCTCCGCTCTGGTGGTGGTATGGCTGGCGCATCGAGCCGGAGAATGGGCAGATCGCGATCCTGGTCCGCAAGACCGGTAAAAACCTGCCACCCAGCGAGATCGTGGCGCTTTCGCCGGACTACAAAGGCGTACAGCCTGAGGTCCTGCCCGAGGGACGTTTCTTCTACAATCCCTACGTGTGGGACTGGATCATTTTGCCTGCGACCGATATTGCCGCGGGCACGTTCGGCGTGCTGACGCGCAAATTCGGCAAGGATCTGCCAGCGGGCAAGATCCTGGCGCCAGATGAAACCTACAAGGGCATCGTCAAGGAGGTGCTGGGCACAGGCAAGCACCGCATTAATCCCTTCGCCTATGAGCTGAAGATTTTCGACGACATCAAGATTGCACCGGGACATGTGGGCGTGGTGACCTCGCTCTGCGGGGATGATCTTTTTACAGGCGGCGCGAAACCTGCAACTAATGAGACGCTGGGATTTCTCGTTGGCCCGCAGGCGAAAGGCGTTCAGGCCGAAGTCCTGAAAGAGGGCACGCACCGCCTCAACCCCTTCCTCTTCGCGGTCTCGATCGTGAATATCCAGAGCCAGCGCTTTGAAATGAGCGGCGATGATGCGATCAAGTTCCTGACGTTGGATGGCTTCCCGATCTCGGTTGAGGGCACGCTGGAATTCAACTTGAATATCGACCACGTCGCGCGGCTGACGCACGAGGTGGGCGATATGGACGATATCCGCCAGAAGCTGATTCTGCCGAGCGCGCGCGGGTTCTCGCGCATTGAAGGGAGCAAGAAGGCCGCTACGGATTTCATCGTTGGCGAGACGCGTCAGCTCTTTCAGGATAATCTTGAAAAATATCTGCGCGATGTCTGCCGTCCGTGGGGCATCTCCATCAACTCCGTGCTGATCCGCGACATCATCGTGCCGCAGGATATCGCATCGATCATCCGCGACCGCGAATTGGCGGCGCAGGAGGCCAAGAAGTTTGAACAGCAGATCATCGAATCCAAATCCAAGGCGGAACTGGCCAAGCAGCAGGCGCTCGCGGAGCAGAACCGTCTGACCGTGGCGGCCGAGACTGAACGCATCCGTCTGACGATCGCCGCGGAGCAGGTGAAGGTGGAGCAGACCATTGCCGCGCAGACGGAACTGGATGTCGCAACGGTCGGGCTGGATACGGCCAAGGCCAATGCCGAAGCCGCGCTTGAACTGGCGGAGGCCGACCGCAAGGTCGTGGATGCGCAGAATCGCGCGAATGCGGACGTGCTGAAACAGCAGGTGGCCGTCTATACGAACGAACGCGACTACATCCGCGCCAAGCTCAATGAAAAGATTGCGCCGCGCATTGAAACCATCTTGACGACCGATGCGAATGGGAAAGTACTCGGGCTGCCGCTCGGCGATTCCGCGCCCAACGTTCCCGCGCCGAAAAAGGAGGTGACGCCATGAAACAAACCCTGACCGCGAGTCTTATTGTTCTCGCCCTGTTCTTCGGCTTGGCCGGGTTCTTCCTCTGGACCTTCTGCCGCATCCAGATTCCGCCGGGTTATATGGCGATCCTGACGGCCAAGGTCGGCGCGCCGCTGCCGGCCAATGAAATCCTCGCGGCGCCGGGGCAGAAGGGCGTCCAGCGCGATCCCTTGCCGGAAGGCCGTCACTTCCGCAATCCGATCAATTTCGCCTGGGAGATCGTCAAGGCGATCAACATCCCGGTGGGCAAGATCGGCGTGGTGACCTCCAAGGTCGGCAAAGAACTGCCGCCGGGCGAGATCCTGGCCGCGGATCATGGCTGCAAGGGCATCTGGAAGGATGTGCTCGGCCCCGGGCTTTATCGGCTCAATCCGCAAGGCTATGAGGTGACGCTCCACGACGCGGTCAATATCCCGATCGGGTATGTCGGCATTGTGACCTCCCAGACGGGCAAGCCTGCGCCGCAGGGGCAGTTCGCCGGACCCGGTGAACAGGGCGTCATGCGGGACGTGTTGCAGCCTGGGCTCTACTACATCAATCCGCGCGCTTATCAGGTCGATATCCTTGAGATCGGTATGAACCAGGTCTCGATCCAGGGCCGGGCCGGCAGCGTGGTGGTGACGAAAGGCCAGATCGCCGCGGACAACGGCGGCGAGCTGCAGCAGCGCTTGCAGATGAATGCGGTGCAGGCGCAGCAGGCCAAGCGGCTCGACTACCTGGAGCGCAACCGCGAAAAGGGCTTTCTGCAGCAGGAGGAGCTGGCGACAGCCTCCGCCGAGGCTGCGCAGCCAGCGCGCAAACTGGCGCCGAGCAGCGCAAAGCCGGCCGCACGCGGTGCGCAGGACGCGAAAAAAGAGAAGGCGAAACGTCTCGCTCCGACTGCCGAGACGGTGCAGCAGATTTCACCCTCCAAGGTGCCGGAGTCTGCTGCCTTCGGTATGACGCGCTTTGTCGAATTCCCTTCGCGCGACGGCTTCCAGATTCTGCTCGATATGACCGTGGAGTTCGAGCTGCTGCCGGAGCACATCGCGCAGGTCTATCTGCTCTACGGCGATCTGCCCGCAGTGGTCGATAAGATCCTGCTGCCGCAGATTCTCTCGATCTCGCGTCTGAAAGGGTCGAGCTACAAGGCGCGCGATTTCATTGACGGCGAGGGTCGGCAGCAGTTCCAGAGCGAGTTGACCGCGGAGCTGATGCGCGTGATGAAGGAGAAGCATATCGTGATTCACAATGCGCTGATCCGTCACGTCGAAGTCCCACCCGACATTCTGGCGCCGATCCAGAGCGCGAGCGTCTCTAAGGAGCAGGACCTGACGAACCAGGCGCGGCAATCGACCGCGCGCAAGCAGGCCGAGCTGAATGCGCAGATGGCCATGATCGACCAGCTGCAGAAGCAGGTTGAGCAGGAGACCGAGAAGAAGGTCGCCACGACCGTCGCTCAGACCAAGAACGAGGTGGCCACGATTCAGGCGAAAACCGCGCTGGAGGTGGCGGGCATCGCCTTGCAGCGGGCGCGCATCGTGGCGCAGACGACGCAGATACAGGGCGAAACAAAGGTCAAAGCCGAGTTTATGATGGCTAATGAAAAGGCCAAAGGCGAGCAGCTCCGCGCGGCGGTCTTCAAGGATAAATCCCTGCTGGCAGATCTCGTGCTGACGGATAAGCTCAGTCCGGAAATCGGGATCAAGATTATCCATGCCGGACCGGGGACGCTCTGGACCGACCTGAAGAGCTTTGCACCTGCGTTACCCGTTGCAAAGTAAAATCATGCGCCACGGTTTTCGGCTTGCTTTTTGTGGAGATCCTTCTCTATAATAGCGCCTCTTTTGGCATCGAACAGGTGCCAGATAGTAGCCAGCTTAGCTCAGTTGGTAGAGCACTTGATTTGTAATCATGAGGTCATCGGTTCGAACCCGATAGCTGGCTCCATTCTAAAACCCCGAAAACATTGATTTTTTGGGGTTTTCTCATTTTTGTACACCACCTAGCAATTTTTCCCTGTTGTGGTTAAAACGTATCACCACTTTGGGCCAAGGGACTTTCCTGCATCGTTCCCATGAGTCAGAGATCTTAAGTAGCGTTAGGTTGGCAAAGATGACAAGGCCTCTAGCGTACGAGGCGTCGTTTCAAGAGTGCTGCTTTTTCGGAAATCCGGGGCGTCATCTCCCTTTTATAAGGTTGGAGGGGGACGGCTCTCTCATCCGTGTGCTCATTGTCCATGGATTGAACCCGGTCGTATGACCACGATAGCCTTATTACAACCCCGTTTTTTAGGGGTTGACTGCTCCCCCCCCACCGCGCATAATTAATGCCAATCATGGGGGCTGGATTATTTCCGGGTTAGCCTGTGGGCGATTAATGGAAAGAGGTCAAATATGAAAAAAATTGTGACAGGACTCGCCTGCGCGTGTATGCTCTGTCCGGCGGTTTTTGCTGCGGATGTGGTCGGCACGGACCAGCGCGTTCAGTGGCTCGACTCTGTGACGGAAGGCTTTTACAATGCCGCCGAAAGCTGGACGGGCGGAGAAGTGCCGGCAAACGGTATCGACGGGAAGTATGGCTACATCAACTTCCAAACAAACAACGTGACGGTCAAGGCGCCTGCGGAAGGTCTCGTCGAGAACTCGGGTTCGATGTTCCTCGGTATGGGCAACGGCACGCATACGCTCACGCTCGACACGCGCGGCACCTACTGGGAGAAGAAAGGCTTGAGGTCCGTCAAGGATTGGTGGGGCTCGCCGTTCTGCGCGAATCTTACGGGCACGCATACCTTTAACTTCGAGGGCCTTTCCACTTTGACGAACTCGGCCCGTGTCTGGCGTTTCGACGACGCAATCTTCACATGGAAGTCTACGGGAACATCGTTACAGGAATTTGACCTTTGGAGTGGGACTCTCGACTTTGCCAAACCGCTCTACCTCGGTTCGGCTGGCGGCACGGTGCTCTTCACCATTCATCCGGAGGCGACGCTCAGCAGTTCCGATGCGTTCCAGCAGCGCGGCAATGCCGCCACGCACACCATATTCCTGGGCGGACGCCACTCGCTCAACGGCATCTACCTCAAGGACCAGAACGCAGACACCGGACGCACCTGGATGCATGTCACGAATGACGCGGTGGTCGTTTCGCGGAACGGGCTTTTCATCGGGCACCGGACCGCCCAGAACAATAGGCAAGGGCAGTCGGTCGGGCTTTTGGACGTAACGGGCACGGCGCGTATGGAAGTCACGAACGGTGTCGTGCTCGGCGCGGGCAGCACGAGCGCAACCGACGTGAACCTGCGCAACGAGGGACGTCTTGACATCTGCGAAAACGCGTCCTTCTATTCGCACAATCACGTCTATTTCGGGAACACGCAATGCTCCACCGGCATTGTGGCCGTGGCGGGCCACGGTTCATTCCACGGTGCAGCCAGCTTTTACATGGGTGTGGCCTCGAACGCCGTGGGGCGTCTCGCGGCGCAGGACGACGCCGCGGTGGTCTGCGGCGGCGTGCTCTATTTGGGCAACGCGAAGCAGGCGAAGGCCTATGTTGCGCTCAAGGACCGGGCCACGCTTTCCGTCAGTCCCGTCATCGGCAACTGGATGTGTCTGGCACCCAACACGGACGATGCCTACGGCCGCTTTGAGGCGACGGACGACGCTGTGGTCACGCTCGGCAATGGGTCTTCGGTCGAGATGACGATGGGCGGCACCTCGCGTGCGGAACTGGTCCTCTCGGGCAACGCGCGGTTGCTTGGCGGGTCGGGCTCATTCGTCACGAACAAGAGCACGGTCGCTGGCAACACTGTTGTCTCGCTTTCTTCCAATGCGCTCCTTTCCGTACGCGCCGTGTACGGCGGTTCACCGGCGGACGGCACACAGAAGATGACGTTCGAGGCGAACGGCGGCACGCTCGCCGTCTCCGGCGCGTCGAAGCCGTCGGTCCCGTTCATGAGCGGCTGCGTGGCGACACTCGGCACGAACGGCTTTACGCTCGATTCGAAGGGCTTCGACGTCACGATCGACCAAGACTTCACGGCGGCGGGCGGTGCCGCGTCTGCAACCTTCACGAAGACCGGCTTAGGCACGCTCACGGTGATGCGCGGCTCCTCCCACCCGCGGACCGTCCTCGCGCAGGGCACGCTCGCATTCACGAACGGTGCCACGCGCTTCGGCAATGCGCTTGAAGTCGTCGCAGGCGCGCGCCTTGTGCTTTTGGACGCCTCGGCGTCCATCGCGGCTGACTCGATCTCCTTCACGGGTGATCTGTTGATCGACCTACCGTCGGATTACACGCTCGACAATGCGCATACAGTCCTCTCGCTCGGCACGGCGCTCACGGCGGAACAGTTCGCGAAGGTTGTGGTGGGCAATCCCGTGGTGGGGAAAAACTATGCGTTCTCGCGGAGTGAAGACGGCCTGACCGTGAGCGTGACGGTGACGTCGGCAGATGCCGGCGCGTACACATGGAGTGCCGGCACGGGCGCATGGAACGTCCCCGGCAACTGGACGCCGACCGGTGTGCCTACGCACAACGACGCGGCCACGGTGAATACGGCAGCCGCAATCACGATGGACGCCGCAGGTTCGGCTGGATCGCTGGCCGTGACGGTGACGGACCCCGTGACGGTCTCGGGCAGCGAACCGCTTTATGTGGCGGAGGGCGTCTCCGTGGCCACGGGTGGCTCGCTAACCGTATCCGCACCTTTGCGCAACACATCGACGCTGACGAAGGACGGTTCCGGCACGTTCACGCTGGCCGGCACAAACGAAACCACGCTGTCCGGCGATTGGAATCTCAAGCGCGGCGTGACGGCGTTTGCCTCGGCCGCGGCGCTCGGAGCGAACTCCGCCAGCGCGTCTGCGATCACGATCAGCAACTGTACCTTCCGCTACACGGGCGAGGCGACGTCCATCGTGCGTCCGCTTCGCATTGCGGGCGAATATTGCGCGGTGCTGGATATCGTGGGTGACCTCACGTTCAACGATGTGAAGGTCAACTACGACAACACGACCGGCGGCGGCATCGTGAAGACGGGCGCGGGCACGCTTACGCTTAACGTGCCTGCCGGCACCACGTCCCTTTCCGTGCGCGGCGCGACGGGCCGTACCGGCAACCAGGACGTGAGTGGCACGTTCACGCCGTCGAACGGAGAGGTCTCGAGCTGGAACGGCGTGGGACAATTCTCGATGCTGGACGGCAAGGTGCTTGTTCAAGGCCAGGGCAAGGGTTCCTCGACCGTGAGGCAGGAACATCACTGCTCTCTCGGAGGCAGCGGCTGGAACACCACCGTGGCGCCGGAACTCTACCTGAAGGATGTCTCCTACTTCGTGGGCAGCGGCAGTGGTTTCCACATGTTGATGGATACGCAGATCAAGCAGGGATGCCCGGCCGCGAAGCTGGTTCTGGATAACGCGAACCTCGAGGCGAACGGACTCTACGTCGGCTTCAACAAGCTGTCCGGCAACACCGACACGCCCAAGACGACACTCGCGATCACAAACGGCACACTGAACATCACGTGGATGTTCGTGGCACCGTCCTCTGGCGGAATGGAACCGATGATCCGCATCGGCAGGGGCGGCCTGCTGCGCCGTGCCACCGGCACGGCGGCGGGCGGCGTGTACTTCAACTACAATCTTGACGTGCGCGTGGAGGACGGCGGCTGTATCGAGGTGGCGTCGCCGCAGAACCTCTATCTGAACGGCAGCGCCGCGGGCGATTTGGTCCTCGCAAACGGCGGAGGCATCAAGGTGCATCGCTTCCTCGCGCAGAACGGCAGCACGGCTGCGGCAGTCGCGTTCAACGGCGGTTACGCGCAGTTTACTCTGAACGATGGTGTTTCGACGGTGGTGAACCCTGCGACGACCTGCTTCCGCGCCGATGCGGGCGGTGGCGAACTTGTGGTGGCAGCGGGTGTCTCCCATATCCTTGCGATTCCGCTACGCGGTTCGGGCACCTTCACGAAGACCGGGGCGGGCACGCTCGTCTTCACAAACGACCTGGGCGTGTCGATGGTGAACAATCTGCCCGTCTATTCGGCGCTGCCCTCTTCCACGGTGAAGATCTCGAACAACGGCGGCCTCAGGATTGCCGAAGGCACGGTCCGGTGCGTTGCGGGCACGACGGACGTCTCTAGCCGCTTCTCCGGCATGGGCACGCTCTCGGGCGCATTTGGCACGTTCACGCTCGATGTCGTCGCTGACGCGACGGACGGTCTCACACTCGCGGATCTCACAGCCGCGCAGGTGGTCGCCGACTTTGGTCGCACGGACGAGAACCCTGTCCCGATCGGCAGCAGCGCCGTTGTCGCGAAGATCGGCGCGGGTGCCTCTTTCGGGGGCATGGCTTGGAAGGGCATGAACTTTGGCAAAAACAGGGTGGCGGAGTTCTCGTGTGACGCGAACGGCGTTGTGACGGCGCACGTCCGTAGCTCGGGTCTTGCGATTTTTATTCGCTGATAACCTGGACGGCAACGGACAGGAAAAGAAAGTCGAGTGATCGAAACGCGGCTCGCCTCAGGCACGATGTTGCCCGAGGCGAGCCTTCTTTTTGTCTTCTGATCGATGGGGACTTTCAGACAGCCGGCAGGACTGCCTCGCCGAGACCGCCTGGTTTTGCGCGGATTGTCTCTTACTAAATACGGAATTACCATCATTGTTTCCCCATTCCTAGTCTGAATTCACGCTGTGACACGCGGTTTTTCAGCGTTTCGCGGCGGACCTGTTTTTTCAAGGTTGCGCAAAGTTCTTTACCGTGCTACCG
>CAZMLC010000040.1:0-24263 GCA_964567125.1 uncultured Akkermansia sp. | reverse complement strand
ATTTTGATTTCCTAAACCCCGGTTTTGTGGTTAAATATTCCTTTTCTAAATAGAATTGGAGTTCATGGCTATGCCGTTGATGACATGGAGTATTTTGCTGGGGGCGATCTGCCTTGCGCTGGGCGGTATCGCTGTGGCAGCCCCGGGGCCTGCCACAGCCGGGTTGAAGGCCTTTCCGCGCCACACAATTTCCGGTTACGTGTTGAGTGCCATCGGGTGGTGCTGGACGGCCTATGCCCTGTCCGCGATGGACCTGGATATTATCAATCCCTACAAAGGATATCTGCCGATCGCGGTGCTGATCTGCATCCCGTTGACGTGGTTTTGGATGGATAACCTTCTCTCTTGCAGGGCATTAGGCGCGATCTTGATGCTCTATCCGTACGAGCTGCTGCACGTGGCGCGGATCCATGCGTCCGATGCGCGCCTCGTGCTGGTCTGGTTTGCCTACATCGGCATCGTGGCGGGCATGATCCTGATGCTCTATCCGTGGAAGCTGCGTCAGGCGATCGAGGTGCTGACGGCTCGGGCTGAGCGGTTGCGCAGCGCCGGCGTGGCGCTGGCGGCGCTCGGCGGTGTGATTGTAGGCGTCGGCGTGACTTTCTTGAAGTGACGCCCTGCTTGAGCTGCGATTGCGCGTTTCAACTGGGCATTGTGTTTTTCACATTGCCCGTATGGCTTTAAAGAACGTATACTTACAGGCATTTATGGAGAACGAAAAGAACACAAAATCTGAGCTTCCGGAGACAACGCAGGTGCCGAACAAGACCCCCGCGGGCGCGGACGATGCAGCCGTTGAAAGCGCGTTGCCGCCGAAGAAGGTTCTCAGCGTCTGGGTTGTCATTATTCTGCTGGGTCTCTTCATGGCGGGTCTGTTTTTGTACAAGCCGGAGGGCAAGCTGAAGGAGCTCGATCAGCTGGAGTTCCGCCGCATGGTGGATGCGCAGGAGATCGAGAAGGTCGAGTGGGTGCGCGAGGCGTCCGGGGTGACCTATCTGAGCGGGGTCAAGAAGGGTGAGGCTAAGGAGCGCTTCCGCATCAATGTGCTGCCCTCTGAGAACCTGGAGAAATATTTGCTGGAGAAAAAGCTGAGCTGTCCGATTGTCTACAGCAGCAACGTCTTCGGTTCCATGGTCCGCGATCTCTTGCCGATCCTCATCGTGCTGGGCATTATTTTCTTTCTCTTCATGCGGCAGATCAAGTCGGCGAATGCCAGCGCCATGGGGTTTGGCAAGAGCCGGGCCAAGATGCTGACGCAGGATAAGAAAAAAATCAGCTTCTCCAACGTGGCCGGCATCAAGGAGGCCAAGGAAGAGGTGCAGGAGATCGTGGAGTTCCTGAAGGATCCGAAGAAATTCCAGCTGCTGGGCGGACGCATTCCCAAGGGCGTGCTGCTGATGGGACCTCCCGGAACGGGTAAGACGCTGCTGGCCAAGGCGATTGCCGGCGAGGCGGGCGTGCCCTTCTTCAGCATCAGCGGTTCGGACTTCGTGGAGATGTTTGTGGGCGTGGGCGCATCGCGGGTACGCGACATGTTCGAGCAGGGGAAGAAGTCCGCACCCTGTCTGATTTTCATCGACGAAATCGATGCTGTGGGCCGCAGCCGCTTCTCCGGAATCGGCGGCGGACACGATGAGCGCGAGCAGACGTTGAACGCGTTGCTGGTGGAGATGGATGGCTTTGAGACCTCGGATGGCGTGATCATCATTGCCGCGACGAACCGCGCCGATGTGCTCGATCCCGCGCTGCTGCGTCCGGGCCGCTTTGACCGTCAGATCATCATCGACCTGCCGACGTTGCAGGGCCGCGAGGAGATTCTGCGCATGCACGCGCAGAAGATCAAGCTGGCTGAGGATGCGGATCTTTCGCGCGTGGCGCGCGGTACGCCGGGCTTTTCAGGGGCTGATCTGGCCAATCTGCTGAATGAGGCCGCGCTGCTGGCTGCGCGCCTGAACAAGAGCGCGGTTGAACACGTGGATCTGGAAGAGGCGCGCGACAAGGTGCTCTGGGGCCGCGAGCGCCGGAGCAGGGCTATGGGCGACAACGAGCGCCGCATTACGGCCTGGCATGAAGCGGGCCATGCGATTTTGCAGGTGCTGTGCGAGCATACGGAACCGTTGCATAAGGTGACGATCATTCCGCGCGGACAGGCGCTGGGCGCGACCATGTCGCTGCCGGAAAACGACGTGCTGAATCGGACGCGCAATGAACTGCGCGATCAGCTGGTGGTGCTGTGCGGCGGACGGATCGCGGAGAGTCTCTTTACGGGTGATGTCTCGACAGGGGCGCGCATGGACATCAAGATGGCGAGCGAGATTGCACACAAGATGGTCTGCGCCTATGGCATGAGCGATGCGTTCGGTTTTCAGTCGTTCGGCGACAACCAGGAGACGCTTTTCCTCGGACGCGAAGTGACGCGCAATCAGGCGTACAGCGAAGAGACCGCGCGCAAGATCGATGAAGAAGTGCGGCGTCTGGTGGTCGAGGCCTACGACCGCGCAGCGGCGCTGCTTGCGGAGCATCGTGAAAAATTGAACAAGCTGGTCGACTCCTTGTTGGAGGCTGAGACCATGGATGGACGCGATGTGGAGGCGTTGTTGAAGGGGAGTGATGCAGCCGTGGCCGAGGCACCGGCGGTCATCCCGGCGGAGACGGACGCGCCTGCGGGCGAGACGTCTGCGACAGCGGAGGCATAAAGCAGGAGGGACGCGGCGTGAAGGAGCGCATCTGGCAATGTGGTGCCTATCGACTGGGGCTCAATGAGCCGCGGGTGATGGGTATCGTGAATGTGACGCCGGATTCGTTTTCAGATGGCGGCGACTGTTTTGATCCTGCGGCGGCGATTGCGCGCGGACTGGCGTTGATCGAAGAGGGCGCGGATATCCTTGACATTGGCGGGGAGTCGACGCGTCCCGGGGCTACGCCTGTGGTGCCTGAAGAGGAGCTGCGGCGCGTGTTGCCGGTGGTGCGCGGCTTGGCGGCGCGGTGCCGGGTGCCGCTTTCGGTGGATACGCTGCATCCGGATGTGGCGCAGGCGGCGATTGCCGCAGGGGCGTCGATCATCAATGCGACGGGCTGGCAGATCAACGTGCCGGAGTGGACGCAGCTGCTGGTTGAGCACGGGGGGGGCGTCTGCATCATGCATACGCCGGAGATGGCGCGGCTGCAGGGATTCGATCCTGCTTCTGAGACCACGTGTGCAAGCGATGTCAGCATCTGTTTAGCCAAGGCTTTCCGCTGTGCCTGTGAAGCGGGCGTCCGAGAGGAGCAGTGCGTTCTTGATCCTGGTCTCGGTTTTGGTAAGACGACCGCGCAGAACCTCGACATTCTGAACCGGCTCGCGCTGCTGGCACCTGTGGGGCCCGTGTTGATCGGCGCATCGCGCAAGCGTTTTGTGGGCGAAGTCTGCGGTGAACCTGAACCGCGACAGCGATTGGGCGGAAGCGTGGCGGTGGCGGTTTGGAGCGTTTTGCAGGGTGCCTCCGTGGTGCGCGTGCACGATGTCAAGGCCACGGTGCATGCGCTGCGGATGGTGACGCGCCTGCGTACGGTGCAGGCAACAGGATAGTTGAACAAAGAGTATGTTTGACAGTGTGTTACAAATCGGGCTATCGGACATCGTGCAGATCTTGATTCTGTACGTTGCGATCTATGCCTTTGTCCGCTACATCAAGGGAACGCGCAGCGCGCAGATGCTGCTGGGTTTTTCCTTTCTGGTGGTGATGCTGCTTTCCGTGGCCTGGATTCTGCATTTCGATGTGATTTCGCGTGTGGTCTATTTCATTCTGGGTTATTTGGCGATCGGTACGATCGTGGTTTTCCAGCATGAGATTCGGCGTTTTCTGGCCTCGCTGGGCGGTCAGTCTTTCTTTTTTACGCGCAGCGCGCATCCGGTGCGCGATTCGCTGGTGCACGAGATCCTGTGCAGGACCGTGCTGGCGTTTTCGCGACAGCGGATGGGCGCACTGATTGCGGTTGAACGGGGCATTTCGCTGGCGGGGTATGAGGAATCCGGGGTGCAGCTGAATGCGATTACGAGCAAGGAACTGCTGGTCTCGATCTTCACGCCGCCGCTGCCGCTGCACGATGGTGGCGTGATTGTGCGCAATGGGCTGATTGCGTCGGCGCACTGTCTCTTTCCGCTCTCCGTGCAGACGGATCTGGATCTGGGTATGCGTCATCGTTCCGCCTTAGGTTTGAGCGAAGAGACCGATGCCGTGATCTTGGTGGTTTCGGAGGAGACCGGGCAGATCTCGATTGCCTATAACGGGCATCTGCATCAGTATCCGGCGGATGGTCAGCTGGAGAAGATGATTATCCGTTGGTTGCGCGTGGCAATGCCGAATTCGCGTCCACAGCATCGGTCAGTGATCGCGTGGTTTGCTTACGAGCTTGCGACGCAGTGGCAGCATTTCCGCACACGTATTGAGGAGGCCGCCGGTGACCACAAGTAAATTACGTTATGCGATTCACGTCTTGTTTCTGCGCGATTGGGCGTGGAAGCTGCTCTCGCTTTTTATTGCGTCGGCACTCTACTTCACGATCCGTTCAGATATCAGTTACGTGCGGACGCTGACGGTTCCGGTTGAGCCGGATGTGGATGTCAGCCAGAAGGCTGACATGACGTTTGAGGTCATTGATCCGCGCCTGGTGCGCATCTCCCTGCGCGGCAGCGTCTCGTCGATCAACCAGATGAACAGCGATCTACTGAAAATCATGATTAAACCGCGCAACGGGGCGGATGGCGGTGTGACCAATGTGAGCCAGATCACGTTGAGCCCCTCCATGCTTAAAGGCCTGGCGCGTGGTATCCGCGTGATCAACATGGAGCCGGAGGTCGTGACCGTGCGGTATGATTGGCCGATCACGAAACGATTCCAGATTGCAAAACCTGTGGTCTCAGGCAAAGCCTACGGCGGCGTTGATCTGCGGTATGATACGAGCAACGTCTGGGTCAAAGGGTCGCAGCGGCTCTTGAGCCAGCTTGATCCGAAGACGGTGCAGGTGATTCCGGAGCCCATCAATGTCGATGGCCGGATGCAGGGATTTACGGCGCGGGTGAAGCTTTGTCCGCCGGTCGACGCGACGCGCGTGACGCTTGATCCGGATGAAATTATGGTTGATGTGCGTATTACGAGCAAAGAGTAGCAGTTATGGGTAACGAGGATAAATATGAGAGCCGTGCAGATCGTATTGAGCATGAGCGGCAGGCGCTTCGGCGGCTGATCGGCATTATTTTGTTCCCGATTGCGCTCTTTCCGCTGCTGGCCATGGTGACGTACAATTGGCGCGATATTTCGTGGTTGAACACGCCGCCGCTTTCACCGCCTGCGAATTTGGTGGGTACCGTGGGTGCCTGGTCGGTCTTTATCGGCTACCATGTGTTCGGGCTGGCGGTGTGGACGATTCCCTTTTTCGCCTTGGTCTTCAGCGCGCTGCTGATTTACGGCAAGATCGCCCACATGATGCGGCGCATGATCTGGATGGTGCTGCTCCTCGTCGCGCTGTGCGGCCTGGTTCAGCTCGGGAGTGAAACGGTTTTCGACGGCGTGCTCGACAGCATCAACATGAAGCCGAATGCGGGTGGTGCGATCGGGTATTTTCTGATGACCTGCTTCCTGACTCGCTGGTTCAGTCCGTTTGGGGGCGGTGTGCTGGTCGCGTGCGTCTTGGCGATTGCGCTGATCATGGTGATCGGCGTGCGCAATCTGCTCTCGGGGTTCGGTCTTTGCACCGGCTGGTGGAGCGCGTGGTTACAGCGCCGGGCCAAGGAAAAACGCGACGCGCAGACGAGTGACATGCCGCTTTCCGCTGAACCAGACGATGGTTTATCGCCACGCGAGCGCGAGCTGAAGCGTCAGCAGCAGATCCGTGAGAATGCGCGCAGGGCGCAGGAAGCGGCGCGCCGTATCCGCGAAGAGGAACGCCTGCGCGAGCGGCAGGCCAAACAGCGTGAGCAAGCGCGGCGTACGCCGGTTGTCGTGCCGCCTCCGCTTGAAAAGCCGAGTGCGCCCGTGCCTGCTCCTGCAGCGCGCGTTGCACCTCCGGTTCAGCCGCCCGTGGCGGTTCCCGTGATGAAGAAACCTGCGGCGCGTTCTGTTCCGGTTGAGGCAAGCCCTGCACCGGCGATCCAGCAGTTGCCGTGTGGATACGAGTTGCCGCCGATCAGCTTGCTCGATCCCTTGCCGACCGACAGTGCGGACCATGGCAACGTTGAAGAGATTTCGCGCATTCTCGTGGAGACGCTGGCGCATCAGAACATCCCCGTGACCGTGCTCGGATATGAAGCCGGACCGATCATGACGCGCTACGAGTTACGTCCGGAGCCGCACATCAAAGTCGAGCGCGTCTCCAGTCTGCGCGGCAATTTGCAGATGGCGTTGGCTGCGGAAAATATCCGCATCGAGGCGCCGATTCCAGGGAAGAACGCGATTGGCATTGAGGTGCCGAACCGCAGGAAGCGTCCGGTGACCTTTCGCGAAATCGTGGAGGGTGAGCTGTGGCGCAAGAGCAGGGCCGAGATCCCGCTGGGGTTGGGCAAAGATGTTTCCGGCCGCGATCTGATTGTGGATCTGGCCAAGGCGCCGCACCTGCTCGTGGCCGGCGCAACGGGGTCGGGCAAGAGTGTCTGTCTGAACGTCGTGCTGGCCGGATTGCTGATGAGCCGCTCCCCGGAGGATCTGCGGCTGATCCTGGTGGATCCGAAGCGCGTTGAATTCACGGCCTACAACGATCTGCCGCATCTGCTGGTGCCGGTGATTAACGATCCGAACCGCGTGGCGTTCGGACTGCGGTGGGCGATTCTGGAGATGGACCGGCGCTACAAGCTGCTGCAGAAGGAGAACTGCCGCAACATCGTGGCCTTTAACAACCGCAAGAAAGTCGTGCAGAGCGATCTCTTTGGCGATAACAGCGGTGACGCAGGCGCGGCGGAGAGCGATAGCGCGTCCGGCGACGTGCCGGAGAAGCTGCCGTACATCGTCATCGTGGTCGATGAAGTGGCGGATATCATGGCGGCTGTGGGCAAGCAGGTGGAACCGATGATCGCGCGGCTGACGTCGCTTTCGCGCGCGGTCGGTATCCATCTGGTGCTCGCGACGCAACGGCCGTCGGTCGATGTGATTACCGGTACGATCAAGTCGAATATTCCCGGACGTATCGCCTTCAAGGTTGCGCAGGCGAACGACAGTCGCACGATTCTCGACAATCCCGGCGCGGAGGAACTGCTGGGCAAGGGCGATCTGCTCTTCCTGAAAGACGGGTCCACGCTGATCCGCGCGCAATGCGCGTGGGTGTCGGACGAGGAGATCGAGCGCGTATCCGCCTTTGTCAAGGAACGCTATAAGCCGTGTTATGATCTTGCGCTGAGCGGAAAGCTGGAGAAGGTCAAGGAGCTTGATCCCGAATCCATGCTGACCACGGATGACGAGGCGCCCAAGGCGCCGGATGGCGGCAGCGCGGAAAATGGCGCAGGCAGCACGGCGTCGGACGATGAAACGTTCGTGCCCAAGGCCTTGCAGGTGATCAAAGTGATGCGGCGCGCATCGACCTCCCTGATGCAGCGCAAGCTGGGGATTGGTTATGTGAAGGCCTCGCGGCTGATGGATATTCTGGAAGCGCGGGGCATCGTGGGGCCGCAATCGCCGACAGGCGCGCGCGAGCTGCTGGTTT
This sequence comes from uncultured Akkermansia sp., assembly GCA_964567125.1. Lineage (GTDB taxonomy): Bacteria > Verrucomicrobiota > Kiritimatiellia > RFP12 > UBA1067 > CAZMLC01. The sequence continues at coordinate 16,592 of CAZMLC010000040.1, read as the reverse complement.
CCCCGGATAGTTTAGGAATGGATGATGAACCCTCATCGATGGAGGGGGAAGGCGAGTTTACAGCCGACACTGCTGAGGATTCAGAGGAAGAGGGCGTGTCACAGTAAAGGAGAGTGGGTATGTCATTTGGCGAAACATTGCGCAATGCGCGTGAACAACGGAACCTGACACATTCAGAGGTCGCGGAAAACACGCACTTGAAAGTGCAGCTGGTGCAGGATCTGGAGCGTGAGGAGTTTAAGCGGATTGCCGCGCCGATTTACGGGCGCAGCTTTGTCAAAATCTATGCGGAGTTCCTGAATTTAGATCCGGTTCCGCTGGTCCGTGAGTTCATGGAACTCTACACCGGAAAGATCGTGACACCGCCGGTCAAAAGCAAGAGCATGGAGAGCGCCGCCGAGCAGGGCGAGACTGCTGCAGCGGCCGTCGAGAAACCCGCGCTGCATGTTGCGGCGAAACCGATCAATCGTCCGGCTGTACGCGAGGTTGAAACCATCGCGGACGATCCGATCATGGATGCGCTGGATCCGGAGGCGCCGCTCTCCGCGGAGCTGCCGCTGGAGGAGCTGCCGGTCTCGGCGTCGGACGAGCTGCCGATTTTCCCGAATCGGGACGATGACCGGTCGATGCCCTTTTTTGCTTCGGGTGAACCCGATCTCTTCAACCAGACTGCGCATGAGCTGCGCAGCGAACGGGAGGAGTTTTCCGACGATGCCGAAGAAGGCCTGCCGCTGACTGCGCGGCTGGGCGCGCTGTGGCGTTCCTGCGTCGCGCGATTGCCCCGCCGCGCTGCGCATGTGGGCGTGGAACAGACGGTGCACGACGATCCTGTTCAGCAGAAGCGTACTGCGCGCGGCCGGGCGTTTGCCGACGGCGTGAAACGCTGGGGCATGGTCAATGGATTTTCGATTCAGAACTTCATTCCACGCCGACAGACTGCCTGGCTTTTCGGTGCCGGGACCGCGATTTTGCTGGGCTGCATCGTGATCGGCGTTGTCGTGGTTTTCCGCATGGCGAAACCGGCGCAAGCGCCAGGCGACGCTGCGCACCGGCTCTCTCTGCAGATCGAGCGCGTCTCGCCGATTCCGGATATGTATGTGGACTGAGATTAGCTCCGCCGACGTTCGTACGTGGGCGGGATCTTCAAGATGCCGCGGTACTTGGCGACGGTACGCCGCGCCACGGAATAGCCTTGATTTTTGAGGGCTGTTTCAATGGCCTGGTCCGAGAGCGGGGTCGCCGGATTCTCGGATTGCACCATGCGCAAAATCAGGTCCTGGATCGTTTTGTTCGAGACGGCCTCGCCTTCGCCCTTCTTGATCGCCGCGGTAAAGAAATACTTCATCTCAAAAACGCCGCGCGGAGACTTCATGTACTTGCTGGAGACCGTACGGCTCACCGTTGTTTCGTGGAGGTCAACGACTTTGGCCACATCAGCCATAGTCATGGGCTTCAAGGCGCTGACGCCGTGATCGAAAAAGTCAGTCTGGGCGTCGACAATCGCCTGCGCGATTTTGCGGATCGTCTCCTGGCGGTTGTGGATGTTTTTGATCAGCACTGCGCCGGCGCGGATGCGCTCGCGGATATAGGATTTGGTTTCCTGCGGAATATCGGGGTCTTCTAGCATCTTGCGGTACTGCTTGCTGATGCGGATGTTGGGCAGGAAGCCGCTTTCGACCTTGGCGACGTAGCGGCCATGCTCCTTGACCACGAAGACTTCGGGTTCCACATATTCGACGGCGTTGTTTTCAAACGCGCGTCCGGGACGCGGATTCAGTGAACGGATCAGTTTGATCGCCTCTTGCAGTTGCGGTGGCGTCAGGTCGAGCGTCTTGCAGAGGAACTTCTCGTCGTGGGCGGCCAGCTTGCTGAGGTACTTGTCGACGATGATGCGCGCATCGTGCTCATAGGGCGAGTCTTCGATTGTGTCGAGCTGGATGAGCAGGCACTCGCGCAAATCGCGCGCGGCAATGCCCGCGGGATCAAAGGTTTGGAGCGTCTTCAGAATGCGCAGAACCGCGTTCTCGGAGATGTCGGAGATCATGGCGATATCCGGGATGCTGCCGGTGAAGCGGCCATCGTCGTCGATATTGCCGATCAGCGTCATGGCGATCTCGTGCTCGTCGGGGGAGAGCGACGTCAGGTTCAGCTGCTGCGTCAGATGATCTTGCAGCGAGACGGTCTGCTTGATGGAGTCGTAGAGGTGCTGATGCTTTTCCTCCTCATCCGCAAGGGACGGCGCATTTTCGAGATTTTGCAGGAAATAGTCACGGTTATCATCCGCCTGCCGGAGAATCAGATCCACATCCGGGTTAAAATCCAGACCATTGTCTGTCGCATGTTCAGCGGGTTCCGGCTCCGGAGCCGAGATGGACATGGGCGTTTCAATCGGATTGCGCACATCTTCGATCAGCGGATTAGTCGCCATCTCTTTCAGAATCGCCTGCTGCAGGGCCATAATCGGCATCTGCAGCATTTCGAGCGATTGGCGCAACTGGGGAATCAGCGTCATGATTTGACGCTGTTGCTGATGCATGCCTAATGTATAACCCGTTGCCATGACGATTAAGATAAAGCGGCATCAGGTGTCGACAAGCAACTATCATGCCAATCGAACCTGCATGGTGGGGTAGTCTACTGGAATGCAGAGGCGTTTTCAAGTGTTTTAACGGATTCGGCGCGAAAAAACGCCGTTTTGATTCAGTCTGGGTTCCGTGCATGCGGGGATTGCGCGTTGCGCGCGATATTCCATTTGCATGTTGCTACTAAAAGCGTTACACTTGCACCTATTACTCAACAAAAGGGGAAAGAAACATGGCTCAAAATCGTTTATTTTTTGGTATTTTTGCCAGTTTAGTCGCGTCAATCGCGCTGGCGAATACGCAGCTCGAAGCAGATTGGTTGTTTCAGTGTGATAACAACCCGACCGCGGATGCGGTGAAAGCGGAAATCACCTATGCGCGCGATATGGCCAAGCGGCTGCAAGGTGTGGATTGTTCAGCGGAACTGAGCAAGCTCGATGCGATCGAAAAGGCCACGGGCGCGGATCTCAAGGCCGCGTATCTGAGTGTGCGCGCGCTCAAGCGTGCGATTATGTTCAAGAATCCGCTCGTCGATTTTAAGCAGGTCATCCTGATCGATAACCCTTATCCTATGGGTAAGAAGGGCGATGCCACGGATGAATGGGGCCATGAGGCGCGGCACCGCAATGGTTTCATGGCGGAAGAGGGGGGCCGTCTGATGGTGGTCGGTCTTACGCCCGGTTCCGAAGCGCGCGACGTCCTGCCCAAGGAGCATGGCAGCTACTGGCGTCCGGATCTCTCGTTCGATGGCAAGAAAGTGGTCTTCAGCTATCGGCCTGTCGGCGACAAGTCGTTCCATATCTTTGAATGCAATGTGGATGGTTCCGGGTTCAAGCAGTTGACCTTCGGTGATTATGATGATCTCGATCCGGTCTATCTGCCGGACGGTAAGCTGGTCTTCTGCACGAGCCGTCAGCACAGCTATGTGCGTTGCATGCCGATGACGCACTCCTTCGCGGTGGCGCGGTGCGATGCGGATGGTAAGAATATCTACATCCTTTCGGCGAACGGCGAACCGGAATACCTGCCCTCTGTCCTGAATGACGGACGCGTGATTTTCACTCGCTGGGAGTATACGGACAAGGCGCTGTGGCGCGTGCAGAGTCTGTGGACCATGGATCCGGATGGCTGCAATGTGCAGACCTTCTGGGGCAGCCAGAGCGTCTGGCCGGATTTGCTCGGTGAAGCCCGCGCGATTCCGAACAGCAAAAAGGTGATGTTCGTCGGCATCGGCCATCACGCCTGGTTCGACGGCGCACTCGGCATGATCGATCCTGAAAAGGGATTGAACTATCCGGATGGACTTTATCGCCTGACACGTGAGACACCATGGCCTGAAGTGGGCAATGGCCCGACTGATCCACCTGAACACGTGCCGTATCATACGTCTGGAAAAATTTACGCCTATAAGACGCCCTATCCGCTCTCCGAGGAACTCTTCCTTGTCTCCGCGCGCGAGGGCAAGAGGCTCTACAGCGGCGATGAAAAGGGCGACCGGACCAACACGCTCTTCCGCCTCTACCTGATGGATGTCTATGGCAATAAAGAACTGGTGTATCGCGGCCAGCATAACGCCTATCATGCGATGCCGTACAAGGCGCGCACCGTTCCGCCGGTACTGGTCGACAAGGTTAAATGGCCGAAACTCGGGCCTGCAAACGGAACATGGCAGGAGCTTTTGAAACAGGATATTGAGGCTGTGACGTTCTACAGCAACGATGTCTTCGAGAACGCACCGCCGATTTTGCGCGAAAAGGGCAAATATCTGCGCGTGATCCAGATGGATCCCAAGACCTACACGACGTGGAACAAGACCGTGCAGCACGACGGACCTGCTGTGAGCGTCTTTCAGGCCGATGGCGTGAAGCGCATTCTGGGCACCGTGCCGATCGAGGAGGATGGCAGCGTGAACTTTGAAGTGCCGCCCGGTCAGTCGATTTTCTTCCAGATGCTCGACAAGGATGGCATGGCGATCTATGTGATGCGCTCCTTTGCGAACGGCATGCCCGGCGAACACCGCGGCTGCTTCGGATGCCATGAAACCAGCATGAAGACGCGCGCTGGACAGGCTTCCTCGTTGCGTCAGAAGGGCAAGGCGCTTTCAAAGAAGGCGGTGAAGTTGACGCCACCCGCATGGGGCGCCTCGGAAAGCATCGGGTACAAGCGCTTTGTCCAGCCCGTGCTCGACAAGCACTGCGCCGGCTGCCACAATAAAGAGGGCTCCAAGGCGTATGAAGCGCTGAACATGACCTATCGTCCCTCGGTGCACGGCTGGTGGGCCTGGGTGTTTGACCGCCCGGATGATCCGAGCCCCTTCTATGAACCCTATTACACGCTGGTCGATGGCAAGTGCGGCTGGGGTGGAAGCAAGCCCAAGGACGATCGCGGCGTGCCGCGCAATCTGGCTGGACTCTTCATTGTGGAAGGGTATTCCACCACGGATCCCAAGAATCTGGAGACGTTGGCGCCTTATTCCGCCTTCTCGCCGGTCAGCAAGCTGGTCCAGAACGCTGCTAGCGGCAAACATCACGGCGTCAAGGTCACAGGCGTTGACCTCGAGCGTCTGATCGCCTGGGTCGATTGCAACGGACCCTTCCTCGGCGCTGAGGAGATCAACGCGATGTATGATCCGTGGTCGCCGCAGATCGCCACGGGCATCATGCCGATCCGTCCGCGCGTCGGTACGGCACCGGTCATCAACCGCTTCAACTTGCGTCAGGATGGCAACACCATGGCGCTTTGCGGAGAGGTTCGCCTGCAGCCGAATCGCGATGAGAAATTCACCCCGAATACCAAGCTGAACGAGATCCGCATGAGCGAGATCAAGAAGGAGAATCTGACGGTTGAATTGGTCGCCTCCAACTATGGCGGCAACGAAGAGAAGTCGCGCGTGGATGTGCTGGGCAAGTTGAAAGAAAAGTTCAATGGCACCCGCTTCATCCCGATCGATAAGTATAACGACACGTTCTCGGATGTGCTGCCGAATGTTCCGAAGACGCTGCGCATTGCCTATCGGATCAACGGGGGACCTGTTCGCCATGCCTCGTTCAACGAGAATGCTCCGATTATTCTTGAAAAGTAACGATGTCTGAGGAGCAGGTGCTGTCATTCACGTGACAGCACCTGCTTTTGTTTTTAGTATGCGCTGGTTGATCTATAACGCTCTCTTCACCGTGGCCTATCTGGCCATGGTGCCGCATTTTCTGCTGCGCATGTGGCGCCGCGGCGGGTATCGCAACCGCTTCAACGATCGCTTCGGACGCTATCCGGCCGCAGTTGAAGCGGCCTTGCGCGCCATGAACCGTCCTGTCTGGATTCACGCGGTCAGCGTGGGTGAAGTGTATGTGGCGGGCCAGGTCATGCGGGCTATGCGCCAGCAGAACCCCGCTGTGCGCTTTGTGCTGTCGACAACGAGCTCGACCGGCTGGAAGGAGGCGGAGAAACAGGTGACCGCGCAGGATCAGCTGATCTTCTGTCCGCTCGACTTTCCCGGGTGCGTGAAACGCGCCCTCGCGGTGATTCAACCCTCGCTCTTCATCTTTACCGAGTCCGAGATCTGGCCGAATCTGATCCGCGCCTGTGCGGCACGGCAGATCCCGCTCTTCCTGGTCAATGCGCGCATCTCCGATAAATCCGCGCCCGGCTATCGTCGCCTCCGTTTTTGGTTCGGTCCGATCCTGCGCCTGTTTACCACGATCTTCGCGCAATCCGAGATGGACAAGCAGCGGCTCGTTGACGCCGGTGCGGACCCCTCGGTCATCGATGTGACCGGCAGTTTCAAGTTTGACGTCGCTACGCGCAATCCGGAAAAGGAATCCGCCATTGCGTCGTTCCTGTCGCAGTATGGGATTGATGCGTCGGCCATCGTACTGCTCGGCGGCTCGACCTGGCCGGGCGAGGATGGCGTGCTGATTTCCATTTTCAAAAATCTCTATGCGCAGTATCCCGCGCTGCGGCTGGTGATTGTGCCGCGCCACTTTGAAAAGGCCGATGCCGTGCAGGCGGAAATCGAAAAGGCGGGCTTCCTCTGCGTCCGCAAGAGCCGCGTGGCAGGCGTTGCGGCTGCCACGGATGACGCGCTGCGGACGAATCGCGCCGTGATCCTCGCCGACACCACGGGCGAACTCATGGGCTTCTACGGTACAGCGGATATCGTCTTCGTGGGCAAGAGCCTCTGCGAACATGGCGCGCAGAATATGATCGAACCGTGCCTCTGCGGTGCAGCCACGCTGGTCGGACCGTATACCGAGAATTTCCGTCCCGTGATGGCAGATCTGCTGGCGGCGAAGGCCCTGATTCAAGTCGACTCCGCGGAGGCTCTGGCACGTGACGTGGAGCGCCTCGTGCGCGATGCCGCGGCCCGCAACGAGCTGGGCGAGGCCGGGGTTCTGGCTGTCGAGCGGCGCAAAGGGGTGGTCGCGAAGGTCGCGGCTACGCTCAATCAGGCGTTGCGTGCTGCGTCGCGCGGATGAGGACGAACGCGTTTGCAAAAAGGAAAATCATGATGAAAACGAGCGTGTTGGGAATGCTGCTGTGTTGCGCCTGCATGGCGCAGGCTGCTGAACGCTGGACAATGGAGAAGCCGAGTCTGTGGACGCGTCAGGGTACGTTTGAATCCAGTCTGAGCAATCAGCCGTATCGCGTGACGCATACCGGAAGCGGGGACTGGTGCCTGAACGGTTTTCCGAAAATCAAGGTCACGGCTTGGGAATCCTATATCATCGAGGCTGAAGTGCGCGGTTCGGGAAGCATCAGTTTCAGCGTCATCACCTACGATGCGAAGAATGCTGTACAGCTCTGGTCGTATGGTTCCTCCAAGGTCGATCTGACGGACAGCTGGCGCAAGGTGGCGGTGCGCCTCTTCGTACCTGCGCATACCGCATGGATTACGCCGCGCCTGATGGGATTGGGCAAGGCCACAGTCGAGCTCAAGGATTTCGCGCTCAGCAAGGATCGCTCCAGCTGCACCGTGCAGTGCGGCGCAGTGACGCTCGGTGCCGCGCAGTTCAGCTATGATGCCGATGGCTTCCAGATGAAGGTCGGCGCGTATGCCACGGCCAAAGATGCGACCTGGGGCGTTCTCGCGGTTCAGACGAATGCGGCGTCAAGCATCGACTTTACGCTCGTCAGTGCGAACAATGGACAGCAGTACAGTGCGCACTTCCAGTGGGAGAACAACGAGCTGTGCGTCACGCTGACAGGGCAGGGCGATTTAGCCAAGAGCCTTAGCTTCCCGCCGGCGCTGGTGACGAAACCCGGCGAGCGGCTGGTCGTGCCGGAAAATGAGGGCATGAGCTATCCGGTGGAGGATCCGACGCTGCCGATCCATTCGCTCCATCTGTATGGTGGGCACGGTCTCTGCATGAGCTTCTTCGGCGTGATGCGCGATGCGGATGGCTCGGGCTGGATGATGCTGGTGGAGTCGCCCGACGATGCGCGCATGACGATTGAGCGCGCGGCGGATAAGACCTTGCGCGCTACGACTGGCTGGGATGCCCAGTGCAAGGTCTTCGGGTACTCGCGCAAGGCGCGCTATGTCTTTTTTGAAAAGGGCGGACATGTGGCCATGTGCAAGCGCTATCGCGCCTATCAGGCCGCACGCGGACAGGTCAAGACCTTCGCTGAAAAGGTCAAGGAACGTCCCGCCATCGACATGCTCGTCGGTGCGGCCAATATCTGGTATATGGGCGGCGGTGACAAGGTGCAGATCGTGCGCGAGATGCAGGCGCTCGGCATGGAGCGCATCCTCTGGAGCGGCAACGGATCGCCAAGCGAATTGACCCAGATGAACAGCATGACCAACGTGCTGACCAGCCGCTACGACATCTACAGTGATGTGATGGATCCCGCGAATTTTCCGCTGATCAAGGGCGTCCACAGCGATTGGACAACAGATGCCTTCCCGCACGATATCACCTGGGATAATGGCGAGGGCAAGATGCGGCGCGCCTGGGGCGTGGAGACCAAAGCCGGTACGGGCATGGTCCATTGTGTCTCCCTGTGCGATCGCCAGGCGCTGCCTTATGCGCGCAAACGCGTTTCCGAGGAGCTGAAGACAAAGCCCTTCAAGTGCCGGTTCATCGACACCGCCACGGCCTGTTCGTGGCAGGAGTGCTACAATCCCGCGCATCCCATGACGCGCTCGATCAGCAAGGAGTACCGCGTCAAGCTGCTCAACGTGATGTCCGGCGAAATGGGACTCGTCTGCGGCAGTGAAACCGGTCACGACGCCGTGGTGCCGGTCTGCGACTTTTTTGAAGGCATGCTCAGCATCGGCAATTACCGGGTTCCGGATTCCGGTCGCAAAACCGCCGTGATCTGGGATGACGTGCCGGAACGGGTGCAGAAATTCCAGGTTGGCGAGGCCTACCGTCTGCCCCTCTGGGAGCTGGTCTATCACGATTGCGTGGTGGCGCAGTGGTATTGGGGCGACTACAACAATAAACTGCCGAAGATCTGGCGCAAACGCGACCTCTTCAATGCGCTCTACGGCACGCCGCCCATGTACATGTTTGTCCAGAAGGCCTGGCAGACGCAGAAGGAACAGTTTGCCGCCAGCTACAAGGTGACCACGCCGGTGGCCCGCATGACCGGCTACAGCGAGATGATGGATCATCAGATTCTCAAGGCGGACCGTACGGTTCAGCGGACAATCTTCGCCAACGGCGTCCAGGTCACGGTCAACTTCGGGTCGGAACCCTTCACGACCGCGGAGGGGCTGACCATTCCGGCGCAGGATCGGGTGATCAAGACGCGCTGAGCGTCAAACGGCGCACACGTATCTTCTTTGATTTACTTCGTGGGTCGTATTGTTTCGACTGGTCGTGTTCAACGTTTTCAGGAAATGAATAGGGGGCGCCAATGAGGGTAATCGCGATCTTTTTTGGGCTATGTGCGGTCGTAGCACAGGCGGGACTTTGCGGTGAAGCGATGTCGCTGGAAAAACTGCAAGCGCTTGCCGGCGCTGTGCCGGTGGTCACGCAGAGCGGGCTGATCACGGTGCGGACAGAGGGACATGGAACTTCACTGTCTGCCGAGATCCGCGGCGCCACCCATCTTGCGCTGCTCGTTTACGATGCGGGTGACAGCTATGCCTGCGACCATGCGGACTGGGCCGAGGCGCGCATCAGCGGTTCCTTCGGTGAAAAGAAACTGAGCGAGCTTCCTTGGCTCTTCGCGTGTGCCGGTTGGGGCGATGTCCGCAAGAACCGCAGTGCGGCCAATCGGCCGTTACGCATCAACGGTAAGACCTACAGCGAGGGTCTCGGCATGCATTCGCCGGGCATCGTCGTGTTCGAACTGCCGGCGGGCGCGGAACGGTTCTGCGCCTTTGCCGGACTGGACGAGAGCGGTACGCAGCAGGGGAACCCTGCGCCGAGTTCGGTGCAGTTCATCGTAGTGGCTGGCCTGCCTTCGCCCGAACTGCTCAAGGCGCTGCGCGTACCGGATCTGCCCGATTTTGAACAGCAGAAGCACGTGCAGAAACTTGTGCAGAGATATGGCGAATCCTTCGCCGTACGCGAACACCTGACGCTGCAGCGCGAAGTGACGCAGCCGCTGCGTGCAAACGCCGGCATTGCCGATGCCGCAACGCGTGCCGCGCAGGCTGTCCATCCGCAGGCTACGCTCTGGGCGAGCGACCGCGATCCGCTGGATATCACGGCGCGCCGCGTGCAGGCGCTGTATGACGATCTGAAAGGCAAAACCGATTTGAGCGCACAGGCCGAGGCTGTGGCGGCACTTCAGAAAGCGGCGCGCGAGCTTCCCATGAGCGCGGTGGATCAGCGGTTGGATGCCTTCATTCGTGCAGCGGCGCTCTGTCGGACAATCGCTTTTAGAAATCCGCTGGTGCAGTCGATTGAAAAACTGCTCTTCATTACGCGCGAAGCGTTGCCGCCCGATGAGTTCAACAGTGGCAATCACATGTGCGACCAGTATTTCGGATTTCATGCTACGCTGCATGGCAAGACGAAAGGTAATGGACTCTATGTGCTGGAGAAGCCATGGTCGGACAAGCCGGAGATGCGCAATCTGATTGCCGACTCCGTGATTGAGTCAGGAACGCGTCGCGGACAGAAGCTCGGCAATGGCGGTTACCTTTCGCCGGATCTCTCCTACGATGGCAAGGAGATCCTCTTCTGTTACACGGACGGTGAACCTCAGATCCGTGTGTGGAACGACAAGACCACGTTCCATATTTTCAAGTGCCGGAGTGACGGTTCCAAACTCGAACAGATCACCGATGGCTGCGTGAATGACCTCTTTCCCTGCTGGCTGCCGAATGGCCGCGTGGCCTTTATCTCGGAACGCCGTGGCGGCTTCGGGCGCTGCCACGGTCGGCCGGTCCCGAGTTTCACGCTGCACACCATGTTTCCGGATGGTACGGACATCGTGCAGCTCAGTCCGCATGAGACGAACGAGTGGCATCCGTCTGTCGATAATAACGGCATGATCATCTACACGCGCTGGGACTATGTGGACCGCGGCTTCAATCAGGCGCATCACGTCTGGATCACCTATCCGGATGGACGCGATTCGCGCTCCATCAACGGCAATACGCACGTTTCGGAGCGCACGGCGCCGCACATGGAGATGCAGGCGCGCGCGATCCCGTGTTCCTCGAAATATGTGGCGGTCGCGGCGGGCCATCACACGGAGTCGCGCGGTTCGCTCGTGCTGATTGATCCCACGATTCCGGATGACGACGCCATGGCGCAGATCAAGCGGCTTACGCCGGACCAGCTCTTCCCTGAAGCGGAGTTTTATCACGATCGCGGGTCAGGGGCCTATTCCACGCCCTGGCCGCTCAGTGAACAGTATTACCTCTGCGTCTACGATGGTCAGGCCAATGCGCAGTATGGACCGATCGCCACGGAGAAGCGGCGCTATTCGCTGGTGCTGTTGGATATCTTCGGCAACCGCGTGGAAATCTTCACGCATCCGCAGATTTCCTGCCTCAATCCCATCCCGCTGCGTCCGCGTCCGCGTCCGCCCGTGCTGGCGCATGGCACGCTGGTGGGGTGTCCGGCCTTGGCGGATGGCACGCGGTCCGTGCCGATTCCCAAGGCGCAGTTGCCCAAGACCGCGAAGATCGGGTTGATCAACGTCTATAATTCGCGGCGGCCCTTCCCGCAAGGCACAAAAATCAAAGCGCTGCGCATCTGGCAGGTGTTGCCCAAGACCACGCCGCTGGCCGATGTGCCGCGCATTGGCTATGGCGACCAGAAGGGCGCCAAGATCGTGCTCGGCACGGTGCCGGTCGAAGAGGATGGCAGCGCCTATTGGGAACAGCCGGTCAACGTGCCGATTCTCTTCCATGCGCTCGATGAAAACGGTGCGGCGGTGCAGGGTATGCGTAGCGTGACCTACGTCGCGCCTGGCGAGACCTTGATGTGTAACGGCTGCCACGATCAACGCGTGGGCTCACAGCCGCCTGTCGGGAAGCCTGCCGCTATGAAGCGTCCCGCCTCGGTGATCCAACCCGAGGCCGTGGAGGGAACGAACCCCTTCCATTTCGCGCGGCTGGTGCAACCCGTGCTCGATGCCAAGTGCGTGGCATGCCACGCGGAACATCGCAAGGAGGGCGGCAAGAACATGCCGCCGGATTTGAGTCGCGGCAACTACAAGCAGGACAAAAACCGTTTCTATGCCTCGTTTATCAGCCTCAAGCCCTATGTCAAATTTTACAACAGCGCCTCGTTTACCGAGTCATACACGCTGCCCGGCAACTTCGGTGCACACGGTTCCAAGCTCTATCAGATGCTGAAGAAGGGCCATCATAATGTCCAATTATCCGACGACGAATGGCGCCGCCTCTCCATCTGGATGGATTCCAACGGTCTCTTCCATGGACACGACATCGAGATCGATGCGCAGGCAGAGGGCACCATCGTCCCGATTCCGATGTACTAGCGTGCGAATGGAAGGGTGGAGATTTGTAAGTGGTGCACTGATCACGGGCCGTTAATCGCTAGTCACTTCGAACGCTTCATGTGGGACAACGATCGTGAACGTTGGCCATTGAATGTTTTGCCACAAAGACCACAGAGATCACAAAGAAAAGGCGATAGCGGGGCAGCGTGAATCTCTGTGTTTTTGTTCTCTGTGGAAAAAATGGGACGTGGAATATTGGACTGATGGAAGTTGAAAGTGAAGCTGTACAGGAACAGATCACGAATGGTTGACTTTTGTAGATCTAAAATATCATTTAATAACGAACGGTGCTATTGGAGATTATGCAAGGAATTCTCTCAATCAGAAATGGTGATTGGCGTACATCTCCTTATTGTCGACTTCGAATTGGAAATCCATTGGGTTGATGACTGAACTTCGCAAGTGGAAAATTTTCAGAGGGAGTTAATATAAAGATATCGCCATTGGGTTGAAGTTGAGTACGGATTTTTTCATGTCCTCGGGGTTCACAATAAGTCGATGGAGGATGTTGGCAAATTGCGTATGTCCAATTTGTTTTAGATGTTTTAATGGAAATTACTTTCCCAATAGGAAAATTCATGGATGCAACCTCATTGTTCAGAATAGTGCATTTCAATGTATTTTCGACATAAACATTGATCAAGTTCCCTGAATTGTTGAACAACATAAGTTGTGGCATAATTCGACACGAAATAAATAGTGTTGCAACTATGAATAATAGAAAAACAGTAAAAAAAGTTCGCATATGTGCTCCTTACGGAAATATTTTTGGGGGATTTGATTGTGGCCCCGATTCCATAAAGTTAGAAGGACCATGATAGTTTAAGTCTAAAATGAGTCCAGCCCCGCCTCCAACAATATTTGCTGGTAGATAGAGTGGGCCAAGAATTTCACCTTGCCTTGTGTGTGCGGCTTCATGTTCTCCGACGTGCCTTCGGGAATACGTGTTTGTGGGGGGAAGTTCTTCCCATATGCTATAACATTACCAAAAGTTATTGCTCCACTATCCATCATGCCTGGATGGTTTTCAAAATGAATTGCATTATTCCCGATCGTTGGCCATGAACCCCCAAAAGGAATTCCTGACAACCCCCATGAAAGGCCCACTATGGTATTAGGAATACTCCAAAGTTTACCTCCAATATCACAAATTGAGTCAAGCCAACTGTCATCTTCGCACAGCCCCTCCGGATCTCTGTACATTACCGGATTGTTTCCGCAGAACGCATAGAGGTTCATCCCGCCGGAGATGCCGATGGGGTCGTTGCTGAGCCAGCGTCCGGTCTGCGGGTCGTACCAGCGGGCGCGGAAATTGTAGAGGCCGGTGGCAACGCTGTATTCGCGTCCTTGGAAGAGGAAACGGTTGTCGACCGCGTGCTGACTCGCCTCTGACTTCTGGATATTGCCCCAGGCGTCGTAGGTGTAACGTTTCATCACCGCGCCTGTTGCATCCACGAGGGCATGCACCGTCCCGAGAGGGTCGGTGATGGTATAGAATGTCTGGTTCGTGGTTGATGAATGGACCGTCATAGCGATCAGATTATCAATTCCCGGGCCGTATGTATAGGTGGCGATTGAGGAAAACGAATGGAATGGTGAATGATGGAAGGATGCTGGGAGTGCTGGGAGGAATGGGAAGACTGGGAGTCCTGAATTGCCTGCTGTGCACAGGTTCATTCAGGGCATGCTGATGCATATGGAAGGGGCAGTATTCCCAGTATTCGCAGTACTCCCACTTAAACAGCCTCAGTCTCCTGGATTACGCCGGACAGTTCTTGCGCATGCAGTTCAGGATGGTGCGCACACTCTCAGCCTGGACACGGTAATAGACGTGCTTATTGTCGCGGCGGCAGGTGATGAGTCCGGCCGCACGCATTTTGCCGAGGTGCTGCGAAATCGCACCTTGGCTGCCGTCAACAGCCTCGACAATCTGCGTGACCGTGGCCTCGCCCATAAGATCCAGATGTTCGAGAATCTGGATACGTTGCGCATGGCCGATGACTTTGATGGCCTCGGACATGCGCGTCACGTAGTCGAGCGGCATTGTCTTGTGAGATACAGTCTTCATATGAATAGATTGGTTGTGCTGGTGCGAGCCATCTGCGCGAAATTCGCAACGCCCGCGACCTCGTCGATCTCAATCAGCTCTTCGCGCTGCAACCCCATCACATTCATGGCCATTTCACAGGCGACAAAGCGTACACCAAGTTGACGCGCCTGAACAAGCAAATCCTGCAAAGACGGCACGTTCTGCTGACGCATGACGTGCTTCATCATGGCTGACCCCATGCCGAGCATGTGCATTTTTGAGAGTGCCAGCTTGGTGACTCCCTTGGGAAGCATCCACCCAAACATCGTCGGAAGCAGCGACTTCTTCAGAACAGGGCCCGGATGCTTGCGCAGCACACTCAGTCCCCAGAAGGTGAAGAAGATTGACACCTTCTGGCCGGCTGCGGCCATACCGCAGGCCAGGATCAGCGCCGCCATGGCTTTGTCCAGATCATTGCTGAAGAGGATCAGCGTGGCATCGGAACCGCTGGTCGGCTTGGCTTGCACCGTCGGAGTTGTCGCGGCTTCACCTTTTTTCAAGATCGCCTCCAGATGATCGGGGTGTTCGATGGTGGATACGACCGCGTTGCCGCTGGCTTGCGCCCAGCTGGTCAGGTCGCAGGAAAACGAGGGCGAGGCCAGCAGGCGCAGCTGGTCGTTCGGTTTCATCTTATCCATCTCCTGCTTGATCCGTACGACCGGTCCGGGGCAGGCCAGCGCGCGCACATCCAGGGTGCGCAGCTCGTGCTGATCTTTGATGTCGGCTGCGAGTGGACAGGCGGCTTTTTTCGGCGGACGGCGCAGCGGCTGATGGAACGCCTTCCACGTGAGGTAGCCGCCGCTCAAGTTGGAGGCCGTATAGCCCTTGCTTTTCAGGATGCGTTCGGCGATGTATCCGCGCAATCCGACCGCGCACAGCAGCACGTAATGTTTGCTGTTGTCGAGTTGTTCGAGCGCGCCGCGCAGCTGTCCGAGCGGAATGGTGAGCGCACCGGGAACGGCTCCCATTTCGATCTCCGCCGGTTCGCGGACATCGATGATCACCGCATCCGCGGGAATGGCATCAGCGTGGACGAGCGTGGTCAGTCCCGCCTGCATATTTTGCGCGATCATGCCGAGGAAATTAACCGGATCCTTGGCGGAGTTGAAGGGCGGCGCATAGGCGAGTTCAAGCGACGCGAGATCATAGACCGAGCGTCCCGAAGCGAGCGCAGTTGCGATCACGTCGATGCGCTTATCTACGCCTTGACGGCCAACGCCCTGCGCGCCGAGGATCTTGCCATCCGGGGCGAAGAGAATTTTGAGGTGCATCTGCGCGGCACCGGGATAATAGGAGGCGTGCGATCCCGGGTGCGTGTAGATCTTCTGATAGGGGAGCTGGAGCTGCTGCACGCGACGTTCCGTGAGACCGACGCTGGCTGCGCTCAATGCGCCGACTTTCAGGACTGCGGCGCCGAAGGTGCCTCCGTAGCGCGAGGCGAGCTTGCCGCTCATGTTATCCGCCGCGATACGGCCCTGCTTATTGGCCGGTCCGGCAAGGGGAACGGCGGTGGTCGCGCCCGTGATTGGGTCGAGGATCTCGACCGCATCGCCGGCTGCGTAAATATCCGCAACCGAGGTCTGCATCCGCTCATTCACGTGAATGTGTCCGCGCGGTCCGCAAACAATGCCCGCAGCCTGAGCCAGTTCGCTGTTGGGTTTCACGCCCACGCTCATGATGACGAAATCCGCATCCAGCGTTGCGCCGTTATCCATGGTGACGCGCAGCTGCCGGCTCTTCGGATCGCGCGCATAGGCGGTGACGCGGCGGCCCAGTTCCAATTCGATCCCTTTATCCAGCAGTTCCTGTGCGAGGTAGACTGACATCTCTTTGTCGAGCGTGGGCAGAACCTGTTCCGCCAGTTCGACAATCGTGACATCGAGGTTGCGCATGCGCAGATTTTCAGCGACCTCGAGGCCGATGAAGCCCGCGCCGACCACAACGGCTTTCTTCGCGCCTGCATTGATCTTCTGCAGCACGATATCCAT
>CAZMLC010000039.1:16088-25063 GCA_964567125.1 uncultured Akkermansia sp. | reverse complement strand
TATTTCTTCGCCGATCAGGGCGATGGTTTGCGAGGAGCGCGCAACAGATTATCGCAGCCATTCACCTGCATCTCCAGCGCGATGCGCATGAATCGACCGAGTTCGCCAGCGGGGAACCCTTTCTGCCGGAACCAGAGCAGGTAATTTTCTGGGAGGTCGATGATGCGCTTTCCCGCATACTTGCCAAACGGCATGGTCATGACCGCGAGCTTTTCGAGATCGTGCTTGGCCTGTTCGTAATATTCGGGAGGTACTGTAGTCATGGTGCCGATTAGCATACCGTAAGCGGGGTGAACGTGCGAGCACGATCGCTATAGTAGGGATAAAATAATAAGGATTTGAATTCTGTGAGATCCCGTGCTATGTTACAGCATCGATCGTGCAAGAATGACGATGTTGCAAGCAAGAAAGGGAGCGTGTTTGATGGCCAAAGAATATGCGCGGAGAACGGTGTTGCGCCTGGGGGTCGGGAGTGCGCTGTACGGGGCTGCGTCCGCAGCGCTTGGGCAGGGAAGTACCTGTTCCGGTATTACATTCGGCGTGGTGACGGATTGCCATTATGCGGAACTTGAACCGAATATGAACCGCTATTATAGCGACTCGCTGGCGAAGCTTCGCGTTTGCGTGGAGCAGATGAACGCGCTGGGCGTAGATTTCCTGATCGAACTGGGCGATTTCAAGGATCAGGGTCGCGATGAGTCGCAGACGCTGGGTTATCTTCAGGCTGTCGAAACGCTCTTCCGCGGTTTCAAAGGACCTCGCTACCATGTGCTGGGCAATCACGACATGGATCGGCTTTCAAAGGCTCAGTTTCAGTCGCGCATTGAAAATACGGGCATCGCTGCGGAGAAGACCTATTATTCCTTCGATCAGTTTGGTCGCCACTTCGTGGTGTTGGATGCGAATTTCCGCAGCGACGGAAAACCGTATGACCACGGCAATTTCAAATGGACGGAAGCCTTTCTGCCTGAAGCAGAACTTGCTTGGCTTCGCGCTGACCTGACTGCCACGCGGCTGCCAACGGTTGTTTTTATCCACCAGCTTTTGGATGGCGACGAAGGCGCGCCGTTTGTCCGCAATGCGGCCGCAGCGCGCGCGATTCTCGAGGCCAGCGGTAAGGTACGGTGCGTCTTTCAGGGACATGAACATGCGGGGCGGTATGCGGTGCGCAAGGGCATCCACTACTATACGGTGAAGGGTATAATTGAGGGTGCGGGCGCGCAGAACACGGCCTTTGTCGTGGTGAAGTGGTCGTGTGATGACCGCTTCGATGTGGTCGGATATGGCCGCGAAAAGGGCATGCGGTTTACGTGTGCCTGAGCCGCGCGGCAGGACTACCGATAGCCTTCCGGGAAACGCTCGTTATTGGGTTTGTCCAGTTGATCTTCCATTTCGGCCCAGACGAGGCCGAGGCGGATCGTGATCGCTGTGAAGAGGACGGCGACGAGCAGGGCGACAACGCCGATCAGGTTGCCCGGCAGATTCAGCGAAAGACCGATAAACAGCGTGCAGATGAGCATGCCCATGAAAACCGCCTGTCCGGCAAGAATCGCATTGGGGCGTTTGCGGTAGGCCGCAAGGCCTTCCGCGTGACCTCGAATCGTCTGCAGGATCGGGAGAATTGAGACTGCGGCGGCGGATTGTACGGCAAGGGGGATGTCGATCCGGGGAAGATTCTGGATCGAGCCGAAATACCAATCTGCAATGCAGGGGATCTGGATGGCCAGCGGGAAGATCGCCAGGATTGATCCCGCGATGAGCGCAAAGCGGAGAACGGCATGGGCATTCCGGTCCACCTCAGAGGCGAAGCTGATCACAACGGCCTGAATGCGCAGTGCCGCAAAGCTGACCGGGTTGATGACGCCCATGGTGACGTAGTGGATTGGGAGCATGCGCAACGGGTCTGCCGCGCGCGCAATAAATGCGCCAACCATAAAGCTGGAAATCGACAACAGAACGCCGCCGAAAGAGATCGGCACGGTAAAGGTAAATTGCGTTTTCAGCGAAGCCGAGGGGTGTGTGGTTGTCTGTAGCGCAGCGACATAGGGCCTTGCCAGCCAATAGGCGAGTACGGTCTCCAGAAGAACGGGGAGCGTGGTCGCGACTATGCCCATCGCGTAGCCGACCCACTGCATCTTGATGAAAAGCGGGACAATTGCGCCTGTGAGTGCGATGCGCGCGACCGTCGCCCAGTTTGCTGCAGCACTTGCCCGCGCATTGTAGAGCGCCACGATCGGCGCGTTGCGGATGAAGAAAAGATATTGGACGGGGATGCTGATAAAAAGCACATTCCGCGCGATACGGGCAAGGTCCGGCGTGAGGCCGATCAACTGTTCAAAAATGAGCGTGCTGATTGCAGGGATGCAGACGATGCATTGGAGCACGCAGAGCACGCCGGTAAAGAGCATGTTGAGCCGTTTAAAGGTTTGATAACCGAGTTTGTCGCGGCCAAAAACCATGCCGGTGGTAATGAGTCCGCCGCCAAAGGACCCGATCACAAACATCATGATCTGCCCCTGGGCAAAGGCGGCGAGCTCCTGGACGCCATTGCTACCGTGCGAGACAATGGAAGCGACGAGCGGGTAGGTCAAACTTTGAGAGGCCGCCTGGAGCGCAAGAGGGATATAGAACTTCGTCGCCCGCCACGGCGTGTAGTCGTTCATTTCTTTTTCTTTGCTGGTTTTGACAGGTCGAAGAATGAGGCGCGCTTGATGGTTTCTTCGGAAATAAAGGCTTCCTCCTCCGCGGCGGAGGCGTCGATCGCGGCAACTGCGGGTGCAGATGGGGTTGCGGAGGCAGGGGTGAACGCATTCAAAGGCGCGGGCTTGAGAATATTCCAGAGCTCGTGTTTAAACAGCGCAATTCCCGTATCTGCGTCGTCAATGGTCGACATCGGAATCGGTCTTTTGCGGATCTTCTTGATAAAGAGCGGCAGATTTTCAAGCGCAGCCGGTTCGTCCATCTTATTGGCGATGATGAGCGCCGGACGTTCGAGCAGATCCGCGTTATAGTGCTTCACCTCTTTGCGCAGTTTGCGGTAATCATCCCAGGGCGTACGGTTGTCTGTGCCGGCCATGTCGATAACATAGACCAGCACGCGTGAACGCGCGATGTGGCGCAGGAAGTCGATGCCCAGGCCAATGCCTTGGGCGGCGCCTTCGATGATGCCGGGGACGTCCGCGACGCGCAGCTGCGAAAAGTCAGGATATTTGACGGTGCCGACAATTGGATTCAGAGTTGTAAAGGGGTAGCTCGCGATTTTCGGACGCGCATCGCTGATGCGCGCGAGCAGGGACGACTTACCTGCGTTCGGGAATCCAAGCAGTCCTGCGTCGGCAATCGTCTTCAGTTCGAGGCGCAGGCGGAACTCTTCGCCCGGTGCCCCCGGCGTGTGTTCGGTGGGCACTTGGTGGGTCGAGGTTTTGAAATGAACGTTGCCCAGACCGCCTTCGCCGCCTTTGGCGATGATTGCTTCCTCGCCATCACTCGTGATATCCGCGAGGAGCGCCTGCGTCTCTTCGTTGTAGACTTCGGTGCCGCACGGAACAGGGACAATCAGATCTTTGCCGCGGCGCCCGTACATGCGCTGGCCTTTACCTGCAACGCCGGGTTCCGCGAAGACGAGAGGTGCGAAATAGAGGGCAATCAGCGAGTCTGTGTTACGATCGCCCTTGAAAATAACGTGTCCGCCGCGGCCGCCGTCGCCGCCGTCCGGGCCGCCTTCCGGTACGCAGGCTTCGCGGCGGAAGCTGCAACAGCCGTCGCCGCCCTTGCCCGCCTTCACCTGAATCGAGACCTGATCAACAAATGTCCGTGTTTTCATACAATAAAAAGAGCCGATTAGCAAAAAAAGATGCTATCGGCTCATTCAAAAATCGTTTAGACCCGGATCCGATTACAGTGCAATCGGAACGATCGTCACAACCTTGCCGTCCTTCTCGAACTTGACTTCGCCGTCGATAAGGGCAAACAAGGTGTAATCGCGACCACAACCAACGTTTGTGCCGGGATGGAACTTCGTTCCACGCTGACGGACGATGATTGATCCCGCGGTAACTTTCTGACCCGCAAAACGCTTAACGCCTAAGCGCTTTGAATTGCTATCGCGACCATTTCTTGCGGCTGCTGCACCTGCCATGACACATTCTCCTTCGTTTGGACCGGTTTCCCTGTCACAAACATACTGATTAATTAAATAGCCTTGACTGTGACAACCGTCTGCTCTTGACGGTGGCCGATCTTGCGGGCATAGCCTTTGCGGCGTTTTTTCTTGAAGTTGATCAACTTCGGGCCGCGCTTATGCCCCTTTACTGTCAGAATGACCTTTACGTCCTTGACATACGGCATACCAATTTTCAACTCTTTACCGTCCGAAATCGCCAGAACGGTAGCCAACTCGACATCTGTTCCCGGCTCAGCCGTCAGACGTTCAATTTCGAATGTCGCGCCGGGGGTCACACGATACTGTTTGCCGCCGGTCTCTAAAACCGCATACGCTTCCATGGTCTTTATCCTTAACATCAATGAGGCTTATCATCCGTTCCGAAAACTTTTACGGAACAAAAAGGAAAAGCACTTTAGCTAATTTATGGTTGAAAGTCAAGTGCACTCATTCAGAAATATCGAAAAAGTCATCGAGGATTAGACTTGTCCGTATCATCTGCTTTCCGATAGAATCGGGCCATGAATAAAATGATCGTTCTAGTATTGGGCGTTGTGATGCTTGGTGTCAGCGGATGTCGCGTCGCGGATGTGCGGACGTTGGCGGTGGCGGTTCCCGGTATGACCACGCAGGCGGATGTCGAGAAAATCCAGGGCGCGTTAGGCGCGATCGGTCTTCCGCCCGAAAAGATCGCGGTTGATCTGGCTGGACGTAAAATCGTGGTGACCTACGATTCAATGATCGTGGCGCACAAGAATATTGAGGTGGCCATTGCCGAGGTCGGTTACGACGCCAATCGAGTCAAGGCGTTGAAGAAGTAATTTTATCATGCGCACGCGCATAGCCCAGTTTTTGGACGATCTCGCCTTTGAGCGCGGCCTATCCCCGCACACGTGCGAGGGGTATGGTGCCGATCTGGGACGCCTTGCGGCGTATCTGACGCAGCGCGGCGTGACGCTTGCGGCGGTTTCACGCGATGATGTGGCTGGCTTTCTTGCCGCTGAGCAGGCGCAGGGGCGGGCTGAGGCTAGCCGTTTGCGTTGCTTTGCGGCATTGCGCGTCTTCTTCGCCTGGCTGTATGCGGAGGGCTATGCGACGGAAAACAGCGTGGACGTGATGCGCTTCCCGCGGCGCGCCGTGCACTTGCCGAAGACGCTTTCCGAGGAGGATGTCCGCCTCCTGCTGACATCGATTGATGGCGCGACGCCCCAGGCGGTTCGCGACCGGTGCATGCTGGAACTGCTCTATGCGGCGGGCTTGCGCGTTTCTGAAGTCGCGGCGGTCACGGTCGGGGATATCCACCTGGACGATGCGCTGGTGCGGTGTGTGGGCAAGGGCGATAAGCAGCGCGTGGTGCCGCTTGGCCGCGAGGCGTGCGTCTGGCTCGCACGTTACATCAACCAGGCGCGGGCTGCCTTTCAGCGTCAAGGCTGGATTACGTCAACGCTGTTCCTGACCCGCTTAGGCCGCGGGTTTACGCGGCAGGGGATTTTCGATGTGGTGACGAAGCGTGCGCGCGCGGCTGGCATCACGTCCGCGATTTCACCGCACGTGCTGCGGCATTGCTTTGCGACGCATCTGCTGGCGCATGGCGCGGAGATCCGCGCGATTCAGGAGATGCTCGGCCATGCGGATATCGGCACCACGCAGATTTATACGCACGTCAATCAGGAGCAGATCGCCCAGACCCATCGTAATTTCCATCCGCGGCATTAGGCGGACGCGTCGAAGATGGACAAAGCGCGGAAGGGTGTGTTACACTTCACTTTTTAAGGTTTCATGAGGAAGAGACATGTCGGAAGAAACGATTTCAAGCAATGAGTACCGGGAACAGCGGATTGCCAACATGAAGAAGTTGGAGGCGCTCGGATTTCAGCCCTACGGACAGGCGTTTGAACGCACATCCCTTGCGGATATTCGCGCCAATTTCGCGGAAAATAAGGTGGTGCGCGGCGCGGGACGCCTGATGACCATGCGCCGGATGGGCAAGGCCTCGTTTGCCACGCTGAACGATGGCAACGGGAGTTTCCAGGTTTTCTTTAAGAAGGATTTGCTGACGGCGGCCGAGTTCGAGGGCCTGGGGTATCTGGACCTTGGCGATTTTATCGGTGTCGAGGGCCGTCTCTTTTTGACCAAGACGGGCGAACCGACGATTGAAGTTCAGAAGTGGACGTTTTTAAGTAAAGCCGTGCTGCAACCGCCGGAGAAATTTCATGGCTTGCAGGATGTCGAGGATCGCTATCGTAAACGCTATCTGGATCTGATGATGAATCCGGAGTCGCGCGACCGTTTCATGAAGCGCAGCGCGATTCTGCGCGAGATCCGCAATTATTTGAATGCGCGCGGCTTCGTCGAGGTCGAGACGCCGATGATGCAGGATCAGGCAGGCGGTGCCGCAGCCAAGCCCTTCTTCACACACCACAATGCGTTGAATAAGCAGATGGTCATGCGCATCGCGCCGGAACTGTATTTGAAGCGTCTGATCGTGGGCGGTTTCGATAAGATCTTCGAATTGGGAAAGGACTTTCGCAACGAAGGTATTGACCGTACGCACAATCCGGAATTCACGGTGCTGGAAATCTATGAGGCGTATGGTAACCGGATCTCCATGAAGAACATCATTGAGGGCATGCTGCCCCATCTGTGCAAGACTGTTCTGGGCTCCATGCAGGTGGAATACGGTGAGGCCAAGGAGATTCTGGATTTCACGCCGCCCTATCGCGAAGTGGCCTATTACGACATCGTTAAAGAGGTCATTGGCGCGGATTGGTTTACGCTTTCAAAGGATGAGGCCGCCCAGCGTGCTGTGGAGAAGGGTCTTTATATCGACCCCGCGTGGAATCACCTGATGATTACGCGCGAAGTGTACGATAAGCTGGCGGAAAAGACCTTGCGCCAGCCGACCTTCGTGACGCGCATCCCGCGGCAGTTCGTGCCGTTGGCCAAGGCGTGTGCCGACGATCCTGAATTGGTCGATGTTTTCGAGTTTGTGGTTGCGGGTAAGGAATTGTGCCCGGGCTATAGCGAGCAGAACGATCCTGCGGCGCAACGCGCGGCGCTTTCTGATCAGGCCGGCGATGATCCCGAGAAGATTGACGAAGATTTCATCATGGCACTGGAACACGGCATGCCGCCCACGGGCGGACTGGGAATCGGGATCGATCGTCTCGTGATGATGCTGACCGGTACTGAAGTGATTCGTGACGTGATCCTGTTCCCCCAGATGAAAGCGGTCAAGTAGCGTCATGTCCAAGCCGTTTGTCCATCTCCATCTCCACACCAAATACAGCATGTTGGATGGAGCCTGTCAGCCTAAAGCGCTTGCACAGCGTGCAAAGGAATTAGGCATGACGGCCGTTGCCATCACGGATCACGGTGTGATGTATGGCGTGATCGACTTCTATAAGACCTGTAAGAGCTTGGACATTAAGCCCATCATCGGATGCGAAGTCTATATCAATGCCAAAGCGCATCGGTCGTCGCGCGACAAGGATATTCCGTATCATCATTTGGTCTTGCTGGCCAAGGATCTCGAAGGGTATAAAAACTTGTCGCGCATCAATACGATTGCGCACATGGAGGGCTATTACTACAAACCGCGCATCGACAAGGAGACGCTGCGTGCGAATGCGGGAGGCTTGATTGCGCTTTCAGCCTGTTTGCAGGGCGAAGTCAACCATGCGCTGAAGGAGGGACGTCTCGATCTGGCTGAAGAATCGGCGCGCGAGTACATGGATATTTTCGGGCCTGACAACTTCTTCCTCGAGATGCAGGATCATGGCATGGAGGAACAGAAGCGGTGCAATGCGGGCATTCGCGAGCTGGCGAAGCGGACCGGGTTGCGCGTGGTGGTGACGAATGACGTTCACTATCTCCATCGCAGTCATGCCAAGGCGCATGAGGTCATGCTCTGCATCCAGACTTCGACCGTCATGAGCGATCCTAAGCGCATGCGCTATGGTTCGGATGAATTCTACTTTAAATCGCGCGAAGAGCTGGAACAGTTTTTTCCCGACGAGCCAGAGTGCTTTGATCTGACGCAGGAGATTGCCGATCGATGCAATGTGGAATTGACCTTTTCGGATGGCAAAGCGGCCAGCCTGCATTTCCCTGTTTACGATGTTCCCGAGGGATTTACCGATGGACGCGAGTATTTGCGCCATCTGGGAAAGCAAGGGCTCAAAAAGCATTACGGCCTCGACTTTGATCATCCGCAGAGCGATTTTGATCACCAGTTGATTGAGCGGTTTAACTATGAAGTCGGTATTATCGAGAAGACGGGTTTTATCAACTACTTTCTGGTGGTGGCTGACTTTATCGTCTGGTCGCGTACGCATGGCGTCCCCGTGGGACCTGGACGTGGCTCCGGTGCAGGGTCGCTGCTGGCCTATTCACTGGGCATTACGCAGATTGATCCATTGCGTTTTGATTTGATTTTCGAACGCTTTTTGAATCCTGAACGCATCTCGCCCCCTGATTTCGACGTGGACTTCTGCCAGACCAACCGCGGCAAAACCATCGAGTATGTGAAGCAGAAATATGGTGCGAACCGCGTGGCGCAGATTGTGACCTTTGGCCAGCTGGGCGCAAAGACCGTGATTCGCGATGTGGCGCGCGCGCTGGAGATCCCGCTGTCGCAATCGAGTGCTTACTGCAAGATGATCCCGGATGATCCCAAGATCACGCTGGCTAAGGCGAAAACCGAAAACCCCGAGTTTGCCGCGGCGTGCACCGTGGACGCGGGCTTGCGCGACATCATGCGTTACGCCGAGGTGCTGGAAGGCCTCTATCGCAATACCGGCGTGCATGCGGC
>CAZMLC010000039.1:0-15988 GCA_964567125.1 uncultured Akkermansia sp. | reverse complement strand
TGCGTTACGCCGAGGTGCTGGAAGGCCTCTATCGCAATACCGGCGTGCATGCGGCAGGTGTGGTGATCGGCGATAAACCGCTGATCGATCTCGTGCCGCTGGCGTGCGACAAAGATGGCTCGCCCGTGACGCAATATGCGAAGGAGCCGGTTGAAGAGTGCGGCTTGCTCAAGATGGACTTTCTGGGGCTGAAGACGCTGACCGTGCTTAAGGAGGCAACCGAGCTCGTCAAGTTGATCCACAACGTAGAAATCGATCTGGAGCGGATTCCGCTCGATGACGAGAAGACCTTTAAGCTTTTCCGCGAGGCCGACACCGTGGGCGTGTTCCAGCTTGAATCGGGCGGAATGCGCAAGGTGCTGACCGATTTGCAGCCCACCATGATTGAGGAAATCATCGCTGTGCTGGCCTTGTATCGTCCCGGTCCGATGGACATGATCCCGACCTTCGTCAAACGTAAAAAGGGCGAAGAGAAAATCGAGTACGACCATCCGCTGCTGGAACCGATCTTGAAAGAGACCTACGGTATTATGGTCTATCAGGAGCAGGTGCAGCGTGCGGCGCAGGCTTTGGCCGGCTATTCGCTGGGACGCGCCGATATGCTGCGCCGTGCGATGGGTAAAAAGAAGCTCGAGGTGATGGTCAAGGAACGCACCGGTTTTATCGAAGGATGCGCAAAGACCAATAACATCTCTGCGGAGCGTGCGGGGCAGATTTTCGATAACATTGAAAAGTTTGCCGGATACGGTTTCAACAAGGCGCATGCTGCGGCTTACGGAATCGTGACGTATCAGACGGCCTACATGAAGGCGCACTATCCCGTTGAATTCATGTGCGCGCAAATCTCATCGGAAATCGGCAACTTCGATAAGCTGCCCGGATTCGTGGCCGCTGCCGAAGAGATGGGACTTAAGGTGCTGGCTCCGGATGTCAACCACAGTTTGGATCGTTTTGCCCCTGAGCAGGGGAATGTCCGTTACGGATTGGCCGGTATCAAAGGCGTTGGCGAAGGCGCGGCGGAGGCGATCATCCGCGAACGTCAAGCCCATGGCCCGTACGAGAGTTTCATGAACTTCTGCGAGCGCGTGGATCTTTCAGCTGTCAACAAACGCGTGATCGAAGCCCTGATCAAATGCGGCGCTATGGATTGCTTCGGGATGCATCGCGCACGGCTTTTTGTCAATATCGATTTTTCGTTGGCGGCCATGGGCGAACGGCTGCGTGAAAAGGCCAGTGGTCAGACGAATTTATTCGATTTGATGAGTGCGGATGAATCGGGTTCCGCGCGGCGCGATGAGCTGCCGGATTGTCCCGCCTGGAGTGAAAAAGAGTGTCTCATGTTTGAGCGCGAACTGCTCGGACTTTATGTTTCCGGGCATCCGCTCGACCGCTACCGGCGCGTCATCAAAGACCTCAACGTGCTCCCGCTGAGCAAGGTTCCTGAAGGTCCGGACAATCGCGATGTGCGCGTGGCGGGAATGCTCTCCACCGTGGTGCGTCGCATTAGCGCAAAGACGAAACAGCCCTGGGCCGTGCTGACCTTGGATGACGGCGAAGTCAACATGGAAGTATTGGCCTTTTCTGAAACCTATCTCAAATATGAGGGCGTCTGCGTTGTCGATATGCCCGTGCTGATTTGCGGGACTATTTCCACGCGCGATGAGCAGGCCAAGATTCTGGCGCGCGAGATCTATCCGCTGATTGACGCCCCCAAGCAGTTTGCCGACAAGGTCGTGGTGGCGGTCCGTTCATCCGATGTGGAGATGGACGCTAAACTGGAACAACTGAAGAAACTGATTGAGACGTATCCCGGAACCATTCCCCTCTATATCTGCGTCATTTATCCGCAGCGCCGTGTCTTATTGCGGCTGGGAAAAACCATGACCGTCGATCCGTGCGCTGAGTTCATTGAGGCGGCCGGGGCTTTGCTGGGTGTGAATGACATCAAGGTGATGACAAAGTCGGAGATCTACAAGGAGCCGCGGAAGGAACGGTGGCGGCCGCGCCAGACCGTCTAACGGCTTCGGCGTGCTCGTCTGTTGGGGTGCACGTGGTTAAAATGATTCGCCGGCGCTAAACGGTTTGTCTCTGGTAAAACTGGATGCTTGACCGTTTACGAAGTTCAAGGTAAAGTATACAGCTGTTTTGCTTTGCAGATGGAAAGCGTTTGATTTTGAGGTGATTTGATTCTAAGGAGTAGTACATGAGTGAAACGAACACGGTTCAGTTGGGTCGAGGTGTGATTATCGAGTTGGATTACGCTGTCTTGTCAGGGCATCAGTTGCAGTTAGAGGCTTGTCAGCAACAACTTCAGCCGATGGGAATCACGCTCGATGCCGGGCTCAAAGCGCGCTGCATGGATGGCCGTTCCTTCACCTCAGGCATCACCAATTTGGCAGCACGTTTAGAGAAGACGATTGACGCCGCTGCCGTGGTTGCCGCGACGAACGCCGTATACGTTGATAAATTGGCGCAGGCGGCTGAAAAGATGCCGACCGGTTTTGTTGATTTTATTCGCGCAGTGCAGCAGAAGGGTATTAAGGTGGTGTTGATTTCGCGTGCCGATTCCGCTGTGATTAAAGGCGCGTTCCCCGAGGATGTTGCGGAAAAATTGGCGTTTCATACGGATACTTCGAGCAGCTTCGGCTTTTTAGGTTGGGAAAGCTGGCGTCGTATTGCACGCAAGAACGATTTACGCGAACGTCTGTGCGTTGCAGTTGTGGGCAGTGGGTTTTCCGTCAAAGGCGCGCTGACCTCCGGGTTCGCCGTTTTTGGTCGTGAAAATGCGCTGACCTCGTATCAAGACTTTAGCGGTTGCGATTATCTCCTGACGGACTATTCGGTCGCGTTGGCAGGTGAAGTAACGCGGGTATTGCGGGTCTGATGAATCCTGAGAATCAGTAAAAGTGAAGAGTCAGCCCCGTTTCGACCGAAGCGGGGTTGTCTTATTTTTAAGGGGAATTAAGGTGGATACCAAGGCAGATCAGACAAGCGGGATCAATCGGTTGCTCGACGTGATGCGTCAGCTGCGCGCGCCTGGCGGGTGCCCATGGGATCGCGAGCAGACCATGCAGTCGTTGAAGCCCTGCCTGCTGGAAGAAACGTATGAGCTTCTGGATGCCATGGACCGCAACGACCTGACTTTGCATCGCGAGGAGTTGGGCGATGTCTTGCTGCAGGTCGTCTTTCAGTGTGCGATTCGCGAAGAGGAGCAGACCTTCACCTTCAATGATGTGGCCGCGACGCTGGCCGAGAAGTTGATTCGGCGCCATCCGCACGTGTTTGGCGATCAAGTCGCGGATTCATCCGGACAGGTCTTGAAGAACTGGGAGGCGATTAAGCAGACTGAGCGCAAAGACAAACCCGAACGCTCGGCGCTGGACGGCGTCCCCGCAGCGTTGCCGGCGTTACTCAAGGCGCAACGCGTTCAGGCCAAAGCCTCGCGGATCGGATTTGACTGGAAAGACTCCACGGGCGCGATTGAGAAGGTGCATGAGGAGCTGCAGGAGTTGCAGGACGTTGTGCGTGAAAAAGATCGCGCGGCGATTGAAGATGAAATGGGCGATCTGCTCTTTTCGATCGTCAACTACTGTCGTTTTTTGGAGGTGGATGCGGAAGGCGCGTTGGCACGTGCAACGGATAAATTTGCACGACGTTTCCGCGGTGTTGAAGGTCTTGCACGCGAGCGCGGGATCGACATGAAGCAGCGTACGTTGGCTGAACTCGATGCGCTGTGGGATGAAGTGAAAGCGTGCGAAAAGGGTCGTGCGCACTGAACGAAAAAAGAAAGGATTCAAACGATGAAAATTCAACAGATTTCTCTTTTTCTGGAAAACAAGCCTGGCCATCTGAGTGCAATTTGCCGTACGCTGGCCAATGCAAAGATCAACATTGTGACATTGTCTCTGGCGGATACGCAGCAGTTCGGCATTGTCCGTCTGATTGTGGAAGACTGGCAGCGCGCGCAGAAGATGCTGGAGGCCGCCGGCTATGTGGTGAACGTCCGCGAGGTCGTGGCGGTCACGGTGGCGGATCGCCCTGGCGGTATGGCTGAGCTGCTGGATATCGTCTGCACTGCGGATGTCAACATCGAATACATGTATGCCTTCACCTTCCATCATGGAAAGGAATCGGTGCTGGTCTTCAGGTTCGATAATCCGGATAAGGCGATTGCTGTGCTGAAAGCAGCAGGTCGCGATGTGCTGGATGCGGTTTCGCTCTTTTCACGTCATGTGGAATAATCGTTAGACGTCCGGCGCTATTGGGGGACTGTAAACGAAAAAACGAAATGACGTGGAAGAGAGATGCGAAGAATTGGCATGAATACGAAACCCATTGTTGAAAACCGCATGTGGCAACCCGAGTTCGAGTGTATGCCGCGGAAAGAACTTGAGGCCCTTCAGGTGCAGCGCTTGCGGGAAGCGGTGCAGCGCGCTCAGAAGGTTCCCTTTTACCAGCGGAAATTTGCTGAAGCGAAGATTACGCCCGAATCGATTCGGAGTCTCGATGACGTGCGGCGTTTGCCGTTTACGCTGAAGGCCGATTTCCGCGACAATTATCCGCTGGGTTTTCTCGCGATTCCGCGCAACGAGGTTTCGCGATATCAGGGAACCAGCGGGACAACGGGGAAGCCGACCTGGACCGCCTATTCCAAGACGGACGTCGACCGTTGGGCTGATCTGTGCGCGCGCTTTCTTGTTTCCGGTGGATTGCGTTCAGACCATACGGTCCAGATTTCCTTTGGGTTCGGCCTCTTTACGGGGGGCTTTGGCCTGCACAACGGAATCCAGCGCGTGGGTGCGGCGATCATTCCGATTTCGAGCGGCAATTCGGAACGCCAGCTGATGACCATGCAGGATTTGCGTCCGGAAATCCTGATCTGTACGCCGTCGTATGCGCTCAAGCTGATGGATACAATCAACGGCGGCTCCGTGGATCGCGCGTCGATTGCGCTTGAACACGCCCATTTTGGCGGTGAGCCGTGGACCGAAGATATGCGGACGCGCATTGAGGACGGCCTGAAAATCCGCTGCTGGAACAACTACGGTATGGCGGAGTGCGGCGGCCCTGGTATTTCAGGCGAGTGCGCCTACCGCAACGGCATGCACATTCAGGAAGATCAATACATTTTCGAGGTGGTCAATCCTGATACGTTAGAGCCGCTACCGGATGGCGAACGCGGCGAACTTGTCGTAACGCCGCTGTGCCGTGAGGCCTTCCCGGTGCTGCGTTATCGCACGCGCGATATCGGCTACATCTACAACGATGGCTTTTGTCCCTGTGGACGTACGACGCGGCGCATGAGCCGGATTATGGGACGTACGGACGACATGCTGATTATTCGCGGCGTCAATGTCTTCCCGTCGCAAATCGAGGCCGCGCTGATGCGCGTGGATGCGGTTGCGCCGCACTATATGATTGAAGTTTCGCGGCCGGCCGCGCTTGATGAGGTCACTGTGCATATCGAGATGAATCCCGGCATGTTCTCCGACAGCATGCGCGAGATGCAATCCATCCGCGCTTCGATCGCGCAGGCGATTGCGTCGATCACGGGGTTGCATATGCATATCAATTTGGTTCAGCCGAACACGCTGGAACGGTTTGAAGGTAAGTCACGCAGAGTGAAAGATCTGCGCAATTTAGGGTGTTAATTGCGCGGGTTGCGCAGATTAAAAAGAGTTACACGAAACGGTAAAAGGTGAAGGTGGGGTTTACGAGATGATTATCACGTTGAAGAATAATTGTACGGATCAGCAGATTGCGCATTTAACATCCTGGTTGGAGCGATTGGATATTGGCGTGCACTTATCAAAGGGCAGATACCAGACGATTATCGGCTTGATCGGCGATGTCACGAAGGTCGATGTGAAGTGCTTAGAAGGACTGGATATGGTCGAACGGGTGATTCGTATTTCAGAACCGTTCAAAAGTGCAAACCGCAAGTTCCATCCCGATGACTCCATGGTTGAGGTCGGCGATGTCAAGATCGGCGCTGGCCACTTTGTCATGATCGCAGGTCCGTGCTCAGTTGAAAGTGAAGAGCAGATTCTTGAAGTGGCGAAGCGTGTCAAGGCCGCAGGTGCAACCATGTTGCGCGGGGGCGCTTTCAAACCGCGGACATCGCCCTACGATTTCCAAGGGCTGAAGGCGGAGGGGCTGGAGCTGTTGATAAAGGCCCGCAAGGCCACGGGATTACCGATCGTGACCGAGCTGGTCAATATCAATCATCTGGATCTCTTCAGCGACGTCGATATGATTCAAGTGGGGGCGCGGAACATGCAGAACTTTGATATGTTGCGCGAACTGGGACGTTCGCAGAAGCCGATTCTGTTGAAACGCGGTCTTGCCAATACGATCAAAGAATGGCTGATGAGCGCCGAGTATATTCTTGCCGGTGGAAATCGCAATGTGGTGCTCTGCGAACGCGGCATCCGTACGTTTGAGACCTATACGCGCAATACGCTCGATATTTCTGCGATTCCGGTGGTGAAGGAGCTGAGTCATTTGCCGGTGATCATTGATCCGAGCCACTCGTGCGGTGTTGCCCGCTATGTCAAGCCGTTGTCCATGGCGGCGACGGCGTGTGGTGCGGATGGTTTGATTATTGAGGTGCATAACGATCCGGCCAATGCGCTGTGCGACGGTGTCCAGTCGCTGACCCCGGATCAGTTCGATGATGTGGCGAAGCGGGTGAATGATATTCGCGGAGTATGTCGGGCATGAAGATCGGGATTGTCGGTTTAGGGTTGATTGGCGGCTCACTGGCGCTGACGCTCAAAAAACGGACACAGCATGAGGTGTTCGGATACGATGTGAACGCATCGACCATGGAACGCGCGCAAGCGGCCCATGCGTTTGATGCGACGTTCGATCCGTCATCGCTGGACCGGTGCGATGTCGTACTGGTCGCCATTCCACCTGTGGCGTGCAAAACATTTTTGATTGAGCATGCGCACCGTATTGCGGCAGGGACCTTGGTGGTGGATTGTTGCGGAGTCAAGCGGAGCATCTGTAAGCTGATGGAGGACTTGGCACGCATTTACCGATTTCACTTTATTGGGGGGCACCCCATGGCGGGGCGCGAATGTTCTGGCTTCGAGTCGGCAACATCCGATCTTTTCGCGCGCGCCAGTATGCTGCTGACGCCGTTTCAAGGTGAGGATCCGGCTGTCATCGCGCGTGCCGAGAGTTTGTTTGCGGAAATGGGTTTTGCCCGTGTAATCGTGACAACGCCGGAAAAGCACGACGAGATCATCGCGTTGACATCGCAACTCGCGCATGTGGTCTCCAATGCCTATGTCAAGAGCGCTCGCGCACAGGAACATCGCGGCTTTTCCGCTGGCAGCTTTGCGGATTTGACGCGTGTCGCCAAGCTGGATGAACGGTTGTGGTCCGAGCTTTTTTTGGACAATCGCGATTATTTGGTTCGCGAGATTGATGACCTTCTGGATGCCTTGAGAAAATATCGTAAAGCGATTGCGCGCAACGATGCGCAGGAGTTATGCGCATTGCTACGCGCCGGGCGTGAATGCAAGGAGTCGCTATGAATATTGA
This sequence comes from uncultured Akkermansia sp., assembly GCA_964567125.1. Lineage (GTDB taxonomy): Bacteria > Verrucomicrobiota > Kiritimatiellia > RFP12 > UBA1067 > CAZMLC01. The sequence continues at coordinate 8,434 of CAZMLC010000039.1, read as the reverse complement.
ACATTTAAGGGCCCAGATCGACCATATTGATACGCAACTGGTAGACCTGTTTAAGGACAGGATGCAGATCGCATTGGAGATCGCGCGCTACAAAAAAGAGAATGGGCTGCCCGTGTATGATCTGACGCGCGAACGCTCGCTTCTGCACAAGATTTCCATTCGAGCAGGGGATGAGTTTGAGATTTACATGCGCGTCTTCTTTTCAACGCTGATGGATGTGAGCCGTTCCTATCAGCACAAATATCTGGCTGATGCGACCACGCTCAGTGCAACGATTACGCGTGCGATTGAACAGACGCCGAAGCTCTTTCCTGAAAAGGCTGTTGTCGCGTGTCAGGGGGCTGAAGGCGGGGGTGCTCAATTGGCGACGGACCGTCTCTTTTCAGTTCCGGATATTTTCTATTTCAGTACGTTTGATGGCGTCTTTCAGGCGGTCTGCAACGGCATGTGCCAGTATGGTCTGCTGCCTATTGAAAACAGTTCAACGGGGTCGTTTAAGCAGATCTATGATCTATTTCTGGATTTTAACGTCTACATTGTTCGCTCGCTCTCAATGATCGACGAACAGGGAAATATAACGCGCTACATCTGCATTTCAAAAAAGCTCGAAATCTATCCAGGCGCTGACCGGACGAGCCTCATGATGATCGTGCCGAATAAATCAGGGGCGCTCTATCGGGTCTTGGTCCGCTTTTACGCATTAGGCATGAATCTGCTGAAGCATGAAAGCTGTCCGATTCCCGGACATACTGCGGATGTCATGTTTTACTTCGACGTGGAGTCGCCCGTGTACGCGCCGACGTTGCTTCAGCTGATCAGTGAACTTGAAAATCAGATGGAAGGCTTCCGCTATTTAGGGAGCTACCTCGACGTGAAGTAGCGCGGCGGATTGCGCATTAAAAGAACGCGCCAAGCTCTAAGACGGGGATCGTCTGCGCACCAAGGCGATGGGCTTCTTTTCGCAAGTCATTGTCGTTGGTGACCAGCAGCAGCGTCATTTCAGGATCTGCTTCAGCAAAAAAACGGATCATATCCAGCAAGACCGCATCGGCGCGGTGTTCGCCGCTGCCTCCCGAGTAAGTGATGCGCACGTTCGGCGCAGCTTGTTCCTCTTTATGCGTTGGGCCATCGAAAACAATCGACGTGCGCAATGCGGGACTCGCGGCGGTAATGCGCACGACGTCCTTAATCATCTTCTGGCGTTTTTCGCTTTCCGTTGCCGACGCTCCGCGCGTTGGATGATAGCGCGCTGGCAATCCGAAAATCGTGTTGTGTCCGTCAATCAGAAGTAGTGCAGGGATCTGTCCTGCAAGGGCGCGCGCCAGCAGGGAGGTTGGCGCTTTTTGCTGCGTCATTGCCTCAGGAAGAGGGATTTCGCGCACATCTAGTGCGGCACACCGGCGACGGATCTCAGCCGCGATGCGCGCTGCGCTTTCCGCGGATAAAACGTGCAGGGCTGCCAATCGGTCAGGCAGGTCAACCAGCGCATGCAGATCGCCTTCGGCAAGCGTATGGACCTGACGGATCAAGTCGTGTTCGAGCGGAGATAACGCTGGCGCTGGATCCAATACGTTGCGGACAGCTTGGATTTCATCGTTCAGCGTTGCCGCGATACGCATTAATTCTGGCGATTGGCGAATCGATTGGCGTAACGCGAGGTCGATGCGCTCCGCCATGTTCTCCAGGTTAGCGAGGCGCTGTCTGAGCGTGTGGACATTCCCATATTGACGGTCAATGGAGGCTTGGTTTTCAAGGGCGCGTTCAGCGTGCTCCAGCACGGTGGATGAGTGATCGTTCGCGGTTGCCTGCGCTTCAATCGTTCTCGCTTGCGCGAGCCAGCCATGGAATTCAGTTGCAAGCGCCAGGTCGACCGCAGCTTTGACGCGCTGGCTACGATTGGCGGTTTCGCGGGCGAGTTTGGCTTGTACAAGATCGAGGGCGCTGTTCTTCTGCCGTAACGCGTTTTCCAGTTGCTCCATTTTCCGTTGCTCATCAGCCTGTTGTGACTGACATTTCTTGAGCTGCTGCACAACGCTAGATAAACGGTCATCAACGCCTTTCAGACGACGGTTTTCCTCCCTCAACTCATGGATCGTCAACTCGAGTTGGTTTTTCTGTTCACGCCACCGCTCCGGCGTTATTGCCGATTCTTTTGCTGAAGCGCCTTGTGCGCCGGTCAGCGTCAAAAGAAGGGAGAAATGTTCGCTGACTTGTTGCTGGGCGAGTGGCGCTTCAAGCGTGGCGAACGGTTGAGGCATCCATGTCGCCGCTAGCGTTCTGACATCCTGACGCGGGTCAAGCATCATGCCGACAAGCAGCGATTGCGGGGTGAAGAGGGTGGCCAGTGCATGCCGCAGGGTGGTCAACGAGTCAGGCGTCAATTGACGCACCAGAAGCGCCGCGCGGCTACGTTTGGCGAGCGCAGTCCTGAGCGCATCGGAGACCGGCGTTGCGCCGAGTACGATCTGACGTATCCGTTGGCGCAAAACAGCGGGCTTTGCCTCTGCGCGAAACCCTCCGGTTTGAAAGGCCGGGTCTGCGGACAAGAGCGGTGCCAATGCGGTTTCAGGAAGATTCTCAATCAGATGGGCAACCTCGCGCTCGCAATCCGGCGTTAATGGTATAGAAAGTAAAGCCATGTGGAAAATCAGGGTGCTGGCTGTACCGCGAGGGTGTGCCACAGCATCACGTCGCGGTCAAAGATAAATTGCGCGTGAAAAGGCACGCCTTTCAACATCAGAGGAATCCAGAGACGATCATCCGACCACATGTTGCCGTAGGGGATCTCACTCTCCTTGCACCAGAAGGGGTTCGCTTCATCGGTTTCAATGAGGGTCCCCTGATAATCGGCAGCTGTAAAAACGTGGCATTGCAGCGAATAGCCATCGACAAAGCAGAAGTCAAGCCGTCCCACCTCATGCAGGTCTTTGGGTGTCACGCCCACCTCTTCCTCGGTTTCGCGGATCGCGGCATCCATGGGTGTTTCGCCGGGTTCGAGTCGACCGCCTGGCGCATTGAACAGTCCTTGCCCCAGACCGCGTTTTTTGAGGATCAGCAACAGGCTGCCGTTTTTCCGGATAAACGTCAGGGTGGCTGTGTCTTGCGGTTGCCACTGTTCCCATGCGAAGGAGAACGCCTCGCCTGCAATCGTTTTTATCCGCATCAGGAACTCCTTGCTTGTACTTAATCAATATGCTTTTCGACAAAATTGGATCGAATATAACGAATCGCATCCTGCAAGGTGGGTAGGATCTTGGTGCAGTAACGTACCATCCACGGCGAACAGTCCTGGAACGAAAAAGGCGAAAACGCGACCACGAATTTGCCTAAGTCGTGGGCGGCGTAGAAGACCTCCATGGAGGTGCCGATCGAGTTTTTGCTGTAGTTAACCAGTAAGATGTCCGCATCGCGAACATCTTGCAGATCAAATTCAACGATCTCATTGGCACTATCGACCTCGCGGTCCTTAAAGTTGCGGCGCATCGGATCGATCAAGGTGAAATCGCCACGGAGCGTTTCCTTTGCGAGTTCGCGCCAGCTGATCGCCTGATCGAGCTGTTCGTCCATGATGGGACCGCTGAGGTAGATTTTCTTTTTCATCCGCGGATATCCTGTTGCGCATTATGGAACGAGGAAGGATGCCGTCAGCGCAGTGACCTCCTTGCGGACGCGCGCCTGCAGCTCTTTATTGGTGATATCCGAAAGGATATCGGCGATAAAGGTTCCGATCTTAACCATTTCCGCCTCTTTCATGCCGCGCGTGGTTACGGAGGCGGTGCCGATGCGAATTCCCGAGGTTACAAAGGGGCTGTTGGTGTCAAACGGAATGGTGTTCTTGTTAACGATAATGCCGGCGGCATCCAGCGCTGCAGCGGCATCTTTGCCGGTGAGTCCGTTTTTCGCGACATTGACCAGCATCAAGTGATTGTCCGTGCCGCCCGAGACCAGATGAAAACCGCGGGCCATCAGCGTGTTCGCAAGCGCCTTGCAGTTGGCGACGATCTGGGCTGCGTAATCCTTGAAAGCCGGTGCCAGTGCCTCTTTGAAGCAGACCGCTTTCGCGGCGATGATATTTTCCAGCGGACCGCCTTGCAGTCCCGGGAAGACAGTCTTGTCGATCGCCTTGGCATAGGCTTCACGGCAGAGAATCAGGCCACCGCGGGGACCGCGCAATGTTTTGTGCGTGGTGGTGGTCACAAAGTCAGCATAGGGGACGGGGCTGGGGTGTGTACCGCCCGCCACGAGTCCGGCGATGTGGGCCATGTCGACCATCAGCAGCGCTCCGACTTTGTCGGCGATTGCACGGAAGCGCGGGAAGTCAAGGATGCGCGGATAAGCACTGGCGCCCGCCACGATCAGTTTGGGTTTGGTCTCAATCGCCAGCGCTTCGAGTTCATCATAATTCAGCGCTTCGGTTTCGCGCGAGACGCAGTAGGGGACGATCTTGAAAAGCTGGCCGGAGAAGTTGACCGGACTGCCATGCGTGAGATGTCCACCCTGGTCGAGACTCATGGAGAGAATCGTGTCGCCGGGTTTCAGAACGGAGAAATAGACCGCCATGTTCGCGGAGCTTCCGCAGTGGGGCTGGACATTCGCGTGTTCTGCGCCAAAGAGCTCTTTTGCCCGGTTGATGGCCAATTGTTCAACCGTATCGACGGGGATGCACCCGCTATACCAGCGCTTGCCTGGATATCCTTCCGCATACTTATTGGTCAATACGCTGCCCGAGGCTTCGCGGACTGCGCGGGTGACGGTGTTTTCCGAAGCGATGAGATTGATGGTGGTATCCTCTTGGGCGACCTGCGCCGCCACGGCGGCATGGATTTCCGGATCGGCTGAAGCCAGATACGAGACTTCCGCGAGACGTCCTCCGCGTTCCACCTTGGCCAGACGGCGTACGTGGCGCTCTTCGTTGGAGAAGGGCGTTGCGAGAAACGCTTCAACAATGGCGCATAGCGCTGTTTGCGCACTGTAGAGCCCAGCGAGGACAAGTACGTTACTGTCGTTGTGTGTGCGCGCACGGATGGCGGCATCAGCGGTTGTGCAGAGTGCTGCGCGCACGCCGGCAAAGCGATTGGCGCAAATGCTCATGCCTGCTCCCGTTGTGCACACAAGAATACCGAAGTCAGCTTTTTTTTCGACGAGCGCCTCTGCCACAGCGACAGCGTAGTCCGAGTAGTCAGAAGGGGTGTCTGAATACGCACCAAAATCAAGAACATCAACACCTTTCGCTGCAAGGCAGGCGTTGATTTCAGTTTTCATTTTCAAACCGGCATGATCACAGGCAATAACAACTTTCATAAAACTCCATAAGCAAAAAGAAATAATAAAACACTATACCATTATTTAGGGACAAAGGGCAAGAATAAGCAGAATAAGCAAAACATGTTGGTCCGCGCGCGTCCACGCCCGTTCGATTTTGGCTTGAATCAGGCGTGCAATTGAGGTACGGTTATGCTGTCTATTGAACTGTACGCACGTGCGCGTACGTAGGCGAAAAGGTCGATTTTTTTGAGGAAGATATATGTTAAGAGCAGTCTGGTGCTGGGTCATGGTGTTGAGCAGTGTTGCCGTTGTTGCGAGTGCCGGCCCTGTGGGGTTCAAGGCCAAGCGTATCGGCACATATCGGTCGGAGGCATGCGCGGTGGGCGATTTTACCGGTGACGGAAAGGTTGATATTGTGGCGGGGCCCTTCCTTTATGTTGCGCCGGAGTGGACCGCAGTGAAGATTCGTGACGTGCAATCGAACGTGAAAGAGGATGGCAAGGGCTATGCGGACGATTTCTGCAATCTGGCCATGGATGTCAATGGCGACGGCAAGCTCGATATTCTCACGGCAGGCTGGTTCAACAAAACATCCAAATGGCTCGAGAATGGTGGCGTTGGCGCCGGACTTTGGAAGGAACATGTGATCGACACCGGGTTCAACCATGAAACGGCAACCTTGGAGCCGCTGCTGGGGACAGGGGGCTGCGCGGTACTGTTGCCGCAGGTTGCGCCGACAATCTGGTACGAACGCAGTGCGAACGCGACGGCGATACAGTGGAAAAAACATGTGGTGGATGCCCAGGGCTTTGCATTTGGTGCCGGAGTCGGGGATGTCAATGGCGATGGACGGCTTGATATTGTGCGACCTGGCGCCTGGTATGAGGCGCCGTTGGACCTGCGTGCAGGGGCTTGGAAAAAGCATCCGCTGGCTTTAGGCGGTCCGACCGGGACGGTTGCGCACAGTTCCAACATCCTTGTCGTCGATGTGAACCAGGATGGGCGGATGGATCTGATCGCCAGCTCGGCGCACAAATACGGCATCTGGTGGTACGAGCAAAAACAGGGTGTCGGCACTTCAGAGCCGACATGGGTGCAGCATGTGATCGACGCGCGCTGGTCGCAAGCGCATTTTCTGCTTCTCGCCGATATTGATCAGGATGGCGTAAACGAACTTATTACGGGAAAGCGATTTATGGCCCATAACGGCAGCGATCCCGATGAACAGGGCCGGTTGTGCGTCTACTATTATGATTATCAACCGGGGCCCACCCCGTCTTTTCAACGCTTTGCCGTCGATGAATCTGGTGAGTACGGTGCAGGTTTGAACACAGTTGCGGTCGATGTGGATGGCGATGGAGATGTGGATCTCGTCACGACGGGGAAATGGGGCGGCCCTGTGATTTTCGAGAACCAGTTGCGCTAATAAAGGATGTTTAGATTTGATGAGTATGCGTCGAAATTTTCCACATTATTTTACCATATATCCACTTGCCATCAGTGGTCTGTTCGTGGTACAGTTTGAATACGAATTGCAGGCAGTGTGAATGGTAACGTTGGAGCATTGGAGTCATTCTTGAAATACGTGAAGCAAATTCTCGGAGTTGTCGCTTGGTTGATCGTGATTCACAGTGGTGCAGGTTGTATGTTTCTAAGTGATCCCCGGGATACAAGCGTTGGGTTTGATGATCAAGCGCGTTATGAGGAGGAAGGCGATCCGAAAATTCATCCTGGACTTGTGCTGAAATTGATGGTTACAGCTTCAGGTGCGCCTGCTGTGCCGGAGATGATTCAGGAAGTCGATTCAGCAGGAAATATCTTGATGCCCTATATTGGCAGTGTTGCTTGCGATGGTTTGACGTTGGTCGCCTTGCAGGAAAAGCTGCGCGAGGCATACAAGAATTATTTCCTCGATCCTCAAGTTACGATTGCATTCGCGTACGCAGAGAATTCCGGAATGAAATCGCCATGGGGGTCAGTGTTGGTGACGGGCTGTGTGACGCGCCCTGGACCTGTCAATATGCCATCGACGCGGGATTTGAATGTAACACGAGCTTTGATGTTGGCCGGAAATGTGACGCCGCTTGCCGATAAGACGCGGGTGCGTGTCACGCGGCGGGAAAAAGATGGCAAACTGAAACGGTTCATGGTGGATATCGATTTGATTGGCAAAGAAGGACGTTCAGATCTGGATGTCATATTGAAACCTGGCGATGTGATTTGGGTGCCAGAATCGTGGTATTAAGAGGAAAGGAGTCGAGTATGTATTATCTGCAACGGAAAATCAATGTTTGGGGCATGGCGTTTTTACCCGTGTTCTGTGCAGTGGCGTTGTGTGGCACGGTGGCTTCTGCGCAAAATGCACCGACGCCTCCTGCACCGCAGGGTGGTGCCGCCGGGGAAAACTGGCGCTCCAAAGTCGGTGCTGCGGTTGCTGCGCCGGATACGATCAAGAGCTTGATGGCCTCTGTTCCGGCTGAGGATCGTTTAGTCCTTGTTCAGGAGTTGATCACTGCTGCGGCAGCGGTGCCTGGCGATGCGAACGCCCGACTTGCGATTATCAAGGCTGTGGCGATCAACTGTATTGCCTCTGTCGGGGTGGATAGCAAGGTCGCTGTGATTGCCGAAGTGATCGCTACGACGCCGGTGGCGTATCTACCGCATTTAAGCAGCGAATTGGCTACGCGGTTTTCGCCTCAGGCCAACAACCTGACATCAAGTCAGTTCCAGTCGGTCGGCGAGCAGGTTGTTCAGAAGGTCGTTGAACGCGTTGCTGGCAGCGAAGATGTCAATGTGCGTACCGCGTGTGCTGTCGCCTGTTTTTTGACGGGAACGACACCTGCGAATGATCCGATTCTGCCGGCATTGATGACGAAAGTCCCAGAGAGTGATGTTGTTAAACCGGTGGTTGTGCAATCGTTGGCGATCAGTATGGCGAGCGGCGATGCTGCGCCGGTGTATGCAGCGGCCAATGTGACGCCCGTCGTGACGGTTCCGCTTGCGACACAACCTGCGCAGCAACAGCAGCAGCAAACGACGAGTACCACGACAGGACAGCAGCAGGGAACAACCCAGACGCAACAGCAGCAGCAGGGGACAACCCAGACAACGCAGCAACAGCCGGCCGGTGGTACAGAAGGCGGGGGAATTACACTGGAGACCCCGTTGC